>JBCBDF010000147.1:0-6254 GCA_038529875.1 Pseudomonadota bacterium
TTGGGCCCGAGAGGGTCGCCCCCCAGCGCTCTTCACGGCCAGCATTGATGGTTTGAACGCCATCAGCAAGCTCAAGCTCGTCGCCCTGCAGGCCCTCATCGAAGAAGGTGTAGAAAGCCGAACCACTAAATTCGTTCGTACCCGCTTTGGTTACAACGTTGACGAGACCACCGGTGAAGTCGGAATACTCAACGTCGAACGGAGCAAATTCAACCGAAGTCTGCTCAACTACGTCGAATGGCAGTGGCAACGAGTTACGCGCAGCAAACGGCGTACCATTCAGGCCAAACACGTCCGACTGGATGATGCCGTCAACGGTGAAGGTGTTACCGCGGTCATTGCCGCCAAGGCAAGAGATACGATCAACGTCATTGTTCTGCTCAAGGCTGACGCGTGGGTCGATCCGGATGATATCGCGAACATCGCGGGTGATTGACGGGAAGTTTTCGAGCGTTTCTGAATCGAAAGACGTGCCCGGACCAACCGCAAGCTGGGTCACACCGGCGCGCGCGCCGGTGACGATGATGACATTGTCCGATCCAGCGGTGCTTGATGCGAGCGTGAAGCGGAAGCTGGTGTTGCCCGAAATGTTGACGAACACGTCTTCGACAGTCTGGCCTTCATAACCAGGCGCGCTCGCGGTGACTGTGTATGGGCCACCCGGTGGCAGCGAGCCTACGCGGAAGTCGCCATCGTTCGCCGTCACATCACGAACGGCGCCGGTGCGCGTATCAGTGATCGTGACGGTTGCGCCAACCAGCGGAGTGCCGCTCTCGTCAACAACTTCACCTTCGATGCCGGAGGTAATGCTTTGCGCGACAGCTGGCGTCGCGACGGTTGCGGCAGCTGAAAGTGAGACGACGCTCGCTGCCAAGAGATATTTGAGTTTCATTGATTAAGCCCCTGATGACTTATTGGGAGAGGATTCGTAATTTCCTGACGCCCCACTAGGCGTCTTGCGCTGCTCTCAGAAGACGGATTTGTGACACGCGCGTGAAAATTTGTGACCTTAGGGTGACAATCGCGTGGCCCGATCTCAGCGCAAGCTTCGCAAGCCTAGGGATTCTGCGGGACTCAGCATCACTGTTGCTGCGTCGCAACATCTTTTGCTTTTTTGGAGTTTTCCAGAGGCTGCACGATGCAGCGCAATTGATCAGGCCAGATTAATCTCGCGCAGGCGCTGTTGCAGGAAGTCATGCGCAGAAATCGGCTCTGGCGGCGGTGCTGAGTCGCTTACCTCGTCAACGCAGCTTTCCAACGGTTTGATCAGGTAATCGGGCCGGAAATGCAGGAAAAACGGCATCGAATAACGCGAGCGCGAAGCGGCTGGCCCACGCGGGTTGACGACTCGGTGGGTGGTCGAGCGCAGACGACCATTGGTCAACCGCTCCAGCATGTCACCGACATTGATAACCAGCGCCCCTTCCGGGACATCGACAGCCTTCCACTCGCCGTCCTGTGTCAGCAACTCCAGCCCAGCCTCTTCCGCGCCGAGGAGCAAGGTGATCGTATTGATGTCACCATGTGCCGCGGCACGGATCGCCCCCTCTGGCGCATCGGGGCCAAGCGGCGGATAATGCAACAGGCGCATCACCGAATTGCCATCCTCGACTGTGGGCGCGAAGAAATCCTGTTGCAGCCCCAGATGCAAGGCAATCGCTTCGAGCACACGGCCGCCGGCTTCTTCGAACGCTGCATAAAGCTCATTAAAGGTCTCGCGAAAGCCACCGACTTCCTTGGGCCAGATATTGGGGCCCATATATTCGCTCAGCGGGTGCTCGACCGGCAGGCCGCGCCCGACATGCCAAAACTCTTTGAGGTCAAATATCTGCGCATCCTTGGCCTTCTCCGTGCCGAACGGGGTGTAGCCGCGCGCACCGCCGCCGCCCTCGATCTTGTAGGCCTTCTTGGTTTCCTCTGGCAGCGCGAAGAACTCTTTCGAAAGCGCTTCCGCGCGGTCGATCAGCTCCTGCGGGATGCCGTGGTCTCGGATCACCGCAAAGCCGTATTCGGCAAAGCTGCGGCCCAGCTCGTCGGCAATATCGCCGAGTGGTTTGGCGAGTGAGACGACGGCGATCTCCGGTGCAACGTCGCTAGCGGTGTCGGGCACAGTGTCAGTCATGGTGACCTCTTAATACGGACAGCCGATTCCTGCCAAGCAAATCAAAGCGGCAGGAACAGCCCAGCCAGCGCTGCGCTCATCAAGTTCGCCAGACTTCCGGCAGCCAATGCGCGCAGTCCCAGCCGCGCGATCACCGGGCGCTGATTGGGTGCAAGCCCGCCGGTCACCGCCATCTGGATCGCGATCGAGGAGAAATTGGCAAATCCACACAGCGCGAAGGTGACGATGGCGCGGCTCCTCTCTGTCAGCTCGCCGCCTGTCATCGCGCCCAGATCGATAAAGGCCACGAACTCGTTGAGTACGATCTTGGTTCCGAACAAGCCGCCTGCAAGCTGCGCCTGCTCCCAATCGGCAATTCCGATCAGGAACATGACAGGTGCAAAAACATAGCCAAGCAATTGCTGGAACGAGACATCGGGATAGCCGAACCAACCACCGATGCCGCCCAGGATACCATTGGCGAGCGCGACCAGCGCCACGAACACCATCACCATCGCGCCGACGGCAACGGCCAGCTTCACGCCCGTCTGCGTACCCTGCGCCGCTGCCTCGATAATGTTGGCAGGCTTGTGACCTTCCTCGAATGTTTCGGCGATCTCGACTTCGTGTGCCTTGCCGCCTTCGACGATAGCGCCCGGTCCTTCCCCGCTGATCCGGGATTTTGGAAGTTCGATTTTCTCCGGCTCAACCCCTGAAAGCTTCGCTGCCGACTGCGCCAATTCGCTCTCATCGTCAGGCATGATGATCTTCGCCATCAGGATACCGCCAGGAGCCGACATGAACGCCGCCGCAAGCAGGAATGGCACCGCTTCCGATCCGATGAAGCTGGCATAGGCAGCCAGGATCGTACCTGCGACCCCAGCCATGCCGACGCTCATCAAAGTGAACAGGCGGCTGGGCGGAAGCGAGGCGAGATAGGGCCGCACCACCAGTGGGCTTTCCGATTGGCCGACGAAGATATTGGCCGCGCTGCCGAGCGCCTCGACCTTGCTGATCCCGGTGATCCAGCCAATCGCCCCGCCGACCCAGCGCACCAGCCGCTGCATGATGCCAAGGTGATAGAGGATCGACACAATCGCCGCGAAAAACACGATCACCGGCAGGGCCGCGATTACAAAAGTGTTGGTAAAGGGGTTTGCGTCCATTGAGCCGAACACCGCTTCGATCCCGACCTTGGAATAATCAAGCAGCGCGATCACACCGTTAGACAGGAACTCGATGGCGCCAACACCAAATGGCGTGCGCAGCACCAACAAGGCCATCAGCGCCTGCAATGCAAAGGCGGCACCGACCACGCGCAGGCTGATCCGGGTCTTACCGGTTGAAAGCAGGAACGCGATTGCAAGGATCGCGAGAATCCCGACTAGGCTTAAAACAAATGGCGGCATGATGGGCGCGAGGCTCCCCCTGTTGCGCGATAGTGAGCACGCTCCCCGGCGCGCGATGGCTGTCACCTTGCCGCTTGGAGCGAAACAGTCAAACCTTTGCGCGCCATCGGCCACTCACAACCCACAGGCGAGATTGCGCGCGGCTTCCCTTTTTGGGTGCATCGCCATAGTCACCTTCCGATGACCGACACGACCTCTGCCCAAACCACAGTTCCAGCTAATGAAAGTATCGCGAGCAATATGCCGCGCGGCCTGTTCGTCTACACTCTGCTCTATGGCGGGATGACAGTGCTGGCCGGTGTCGTCGCATTCAAGCAAGTGCAGTTGTGGCCCAGCGACCTCGCTGTGGAGGCTGGCATTTTCGCATTTCTGCTGCTGGTTGTAATCTCGAGCACGATCGCGCAACTCTATGGCAAAGCTTTCGCCAACAAGCTGGTCTGGTGGGGTTTCCTGCCGCTCGGTATGTCAGCGGCGATCATTTGGCTGGTTTTGGGCCTTCCACCCTCGCCCGAGATGACCGAATTCCGGGCCAACGATCTCAACGCCTTCGAGACGGTGCTGGGCCAAACTCCGCGGATCATGCTGGCAGGACCAGCCGCCTACATCACCTCGCTCCTGCTCAATATCTGGATCTTTGACCGGCTGCGCGGGTCAGGCGAGGCGACGACAATCAGCCTGATGGTGCGCGGTGCAATCGCCTCCGCACTCAGCCAGGCGGTGGACTCAGTGATTTTCGTGACACTCGCTTTTTATGGCCAGTTCGACATCACCAACCTGCTGATCGGGCAAGTGATCGCGAAGGTCACGCTGAGCCTAGTGCTGGTACCGTTCCTGATCACTGGCGGCGTGCGCTTTGCCGAATGGCTTGATGCACGGGGGTAAGGCGGAGCCGTTTGTTTCCTACCGCGCGCATGGTTGTTAGAGCTGACAGCGGCTCTTTGAACCGTTGAAACCTTCTCCCAATTGGCGAAATGCTTGCTTGCGGACCGCAAACGCCGAAAGTCACACATTGCGTTGAGTGCACGCCTCTAAGATACTCTAAATATGTGTGAAGTTTGAAAAGTTACACTTTCTGCATGCAGTTCCTGTGTTCCATGCTCACTCAGGCAGGAATTGCGGCGTGGCCCGGGCTTTCGACGCCTGCTCGTAAGCGTAGCCCGCATTCAACAGCAGCCCTTCCGACCACTTGCCCGCATAGAAACTGATCCCGACCGGGAGGTTGTCGATCGCACCCATAGGCACTGTCAGATGCGGATAGCCCGATGTTGCGGGTAGCCAGCTGGCGCTAGGCCCGGCGAACGTGTCGCCATCGCCAAGCGTTGACTTCCAAGCTGGGCCGAGCGTCGGCGAGACCAAGACTTCTACGTTGTTCTCACGCAGCAAACGGTCGATGCCTTGCGCGCCAGCAATGCGCTTGGTGGTCTTAAGCGCTTCGAGATAGCGCGGATCGGTTAGGCCCGGTTGCTCCTGCGCCTGCAAGAACAGCTCCTGCCCGAAATGCGGCATCTCAACCTCGGCACTCGCCGTGTTGTATGCGATGAGGTCAGCCAGAGTGCGGGTCGTAACGGTGTCAGGCGTGCTGGCGAGATAGGCGTTGAGGTCAGCCTTGAACTCAGTCAGCAGGATCAGGAACTCGGCCTCGCCCAGCGCCTCCTGATCGGCATCGCTGATCCCGCGATCCGGGATCTCGACCAGGATCGCGCCCTGCTGCTCCATCACGGCGAGCGCGGCGTCGAACTGTTCAACGATCGCAGGATTGTCGCCGACCTGGCTGCGCATCACTCCGATGCGCATACCGTTCAAGGCATCGGTCGAAAGCGCACTGGCATAGTCGCTCACCTGCGCGTCGGCCTCTGCGGTCGCTGCGTCCTGTGGGTCAGTTCCCGCCATGGCGCTCAACATCATGGCAGCGTCGCGAACCGTGCGCGTCATTGGCCCGGCGGTGTCCTGGGTGTGGCTGATCGGCACAATATGGCGGCGTGAGACAAGACCCACTGTCGGCTTCAACCCGACCACGCCATTGGCAGACGAAGGGCAAATGATCGACCCATCGGTCTCGGTCCCGATTGTCCCAGCAGCAAGGCTCGCAGCCATGGCAGAGCCGCTGCCGCTGGAAGAGCCACAAGAGTTGTACGGCAGGCGGTGCGGGTTCTTCACCAGCCCCCCAACCGCGCTCCACCCGCTGGTCGAATTGTTCGAGCGGAAATTGGCCCATTGCGAAAGGTTGGTCTTGCCAAGGATAATCGCGCCTGCATCCTTGAGGCGGCGTATGAGGGGCGCGTCGCGGCCGGTCACGTTGTCCGAAAGGGCGGTGGAACCGGCGGTGGTGGGAACCGGTCCTGCGACCTCAATGTTGTCCTTCACGAGCAGCGGGATGCCTTGAAGAACGTCGGTCGTCCCGCTGTAACAACGGTTCTCATCGCTCCAACGAGCCGTCTCAAGCGCATCTGGCATCAGCGCAATAACGGCGTTCAGCCGCGGGCCGCCTTCGGCATCGTCCAGCGCCTCGATCCGATCAATATAGGCGCCGACGATGGCTTCGCTGGAGGTCTCACCCCGCTCCATCATCTGCGCGAGATCCGCTAAGGAGTGATCCTCGATATTGCCGAGATTCTGCTTTGCCTGCGCCAAGTCCGGCACCACGCAGAGCGGATCGCCAGCCGCCTCGCACCCGGCCAGCGAAACGCACGCCGCTGCACCCAAGATCATCTTACGCAGCATCATCAAGCTCACCTAAAAATCGC
>JBCBDF010000148.1:0-6234 GCA_038529875.1 Pseudomonadota bacterium
CGAGCAGCTGAAGGCATCTCTTCCCAAAGTCGAAGATGCTGGGGAAAAGATCTCTGTCGCTTATGAGCCGATCTGGGCGATTGGCACCGGCAAGACAGCCACGATTGAGGATATCGCGGCAATGCATGCGATGATCCGGGCGCTATTGATCGAGACCTATGGCGAAGAGCAGGCTCTTGAGATTCGCATCCTTTACGGCGGCTCGGTCAAACCTGAAAACGCTGGCGAAATTCTCGGTACAGCCGAAGTCGGTGGCGCGCTGGTTGGTGGGGCAAGTCTGACAGCCGACAGCTTCATGGGCATCGCTTTAGCGGCCGGGGAATCGGTCGAAAGCTAAGACCGCACCGACCAGCAAATAGGGGGAAGCGCTAGCGCAAGCTTGCACCAGCGCACCGCGCCACCTAAATGGTGCACCTAACTCAAACAGGTATTGCAATCATCATGTCGTCGATTTTTCTGTTCCTCACTGTTGTCCAGGCCATTGTTGCCGCCACGCTGGTAGGCGTGGTGTTGATGCAGCGATCAGAGGGCGGGGGCCTTGGCATTGGCGGCAACCCTGGCGGCGCGCTGGGCGCGCGCGGCGCGGCAGATTTCCTGACCCGTTCGACCAAATGGCTTGCGGTTGCATTTGTCGGCCTGTCGATTGCTCTGGCAGCTTTGGCCGTCGATGTATCCGGCCCGGCCGACATCACCTCAACTGTCGATCGCAATGTAGCGCCGGTCGATCCGCTCAGCACTGGAACAGAAGGCAGCGCGACCGCTCCTGCCCCAGCGGAACCTGCCGAGGACGCTGACCCACTCGCGAGCGAATAAGCCCGCCCGCAAACACTTTTTACATGATGGCTGTGGATTGGCGCCCATCGCCGCGCGCAATTCGCTTGCCCCGAATCCGAAAGCGGCCTTAAGGCTCGGCTCCCATGGCGCGGTACATTTTCATAACCGGCGGCGTGGTCTCCTCGCTCGGAAAAGGTCTCATGGCAGCTAGCCTGGCAGCATTACTGCAGGCGCGCGGCTACAAGGTGCGGATTCGCAAGTTCGATCCCTATCTCAACGTCGATCCGGGCACGATGAGCCCGTATCAGCATGGCGAAGTCTATGTCACCGATGACGGGGCCGAAACCGACCTCGACCTTGGGCATTATGAGCGCTTTACCGGCGTTTCTGCCCGCCAGAGCGACAACATCACCAGCGGACGCGTCTATCGTGACATCATCGCCAAGGAACGTCGCGGCGATTACCTCGGCGCGACGGTGCAGGTTATCCCGCATGTGACCGACGCAATTAAACAATTCGCGCTGGATGATCAGGATGACCTCGATTTCATCCTGTGCGAAATCGGCGGCACGGTGGGCGACATCGAATCGCTTCCCTTTATGGAGGCGATCCGCCAGCTCAGGAATGATTTGGAGCCACTGCAAACGCTCAGCGTCCATGTGACCCTGGTGCCTTATATCGCGGCGGCAGGTGAGCTAAAGACCAAGCCAACGCAGCACTCTGTGCGCGAGCTGGCGAGCCTCGGCATCAAACCCGATGTGCTGCTGTGCCGCGCGGAACATCCGTTGCCGGACGGCGAGCGCCAAAAAATCGCTAATTTCTGCAACGTCCGCAAAGAGGCGGTGATTCCGGCGCTCGATGCGCCCTCGATATATTCCGTGCCGCTGCAATATCACCGCGAAGGGCTCGATGAAGAGGTCCTTCGCGGTTTCGGCATCACAGACGCGCCAGAGCCCGATCTTGCTTCATGGCACGATGTCACCGACCGCTATTTCAACCCGGAAGGCGAAGTGACGATCGGCGTGATCGGCAAATATGTCGGCCTGCAAGATGCCTATAAGAGCCTCAACGAGGCGCTGGTGCATGGCGGCATGGCCAACCGGGTCAAGGTCAACATCAAGTGGATCGATGCCGAGGTTTTCGAAGGCGATGAAGACGAAATCATCGCCAAGCTCGAGCCGCTGCATGGCATTCTTGTGCCCGGCGGCTTCGGCGAGCGGGGCAGCGAGGGCAAAATTGCCAGCGTGCGCTTTGCTCGCGAGCGCAAGGTTCCGTTTTTCGGCATCTGTCTCGGCATGCAAATGGCCTGCATCGAGGGCGCGCGTGAAGCGGGGCATACCGAAGCCTCTTCGACCGAGTTTGGCGACACGAAAGAACCCGTAGTCGGGATCATCACCGAATGGATGACCGAAGAGGGCTTGCAGACCCGCGAAACCGGCGGAGACTTGGGCGGCACAATGCGTCTGGGGGCCTATGAGGCGAAACTGGGCGCAAACAGCCATGTCTCGCAAATCTATGGTGGGGCGGAAGCTATTTCGGAGCGGCATCGCCACCGCTACGAGGTCAACAGCGCCTATATCGAACCGCTAGAGAAGGGCGGATTGGTATTCTCAGGCATGTCACCAGACGGATTGCTGCCTGAGATTGTCGAGCGGCCCGACCATCCGTGGTTTGTCGGCGTGCAATTCCATCCAGAGCTGAAGTCACGCCCGTTCGATCCGCATCCGTTGTTTGCCGGCTTTATTGAAGCAGCGCTGGAGCAATCGCGCCTCGTCTGATTTTTCAGGATCGACTCGCAAAGCTGTTTCGGATTCGCGACCAAGCCTCCGCGATTACCCGTGCGACCAGCTCAATCCAACCTTAGCTAAACGTTCCTAAACGCTGAAAATACGAGAATTCCGCAATGGCGATTAAGCCAGCGGAGGAAATGTGTCGCATTTTGAGAAGTTTGCGAAATTGGTCTTGCCTTGCAACTGGGCTTGGCATTAACCCACGTGTGACCTTAAGGATTTCTATAGGGTGATGGGGGCAACTCACCTGCGAAGTTTGTGAGCTAAGGCATAGCTTACTGCGAGCTCGAAACGAGACTGACCGTCTTCTGCGACCCGGACGGTGAGCTTCGTTAGAGGCGGCAAATGTCGCAGGGGCGGATCATCGATCCGCCCCGTACTTTTTCAGGATGTATGGTTTAGATGATGGCACCAAGCGTGCGCATCACTGGCGGCGCTTAAGCCGCGTCAGCTTCGCCTTCTTCCTTGGCATCAGGCACCGCAGTTAGAGTAGCCGCTCCATTCACGGCAATCTTCTTCGGCTTCATCGCCTCAGGCACTTCGCGCACCAGATCAATCACGAGCAAGCCATCGGCGAGATCCGCGCCTTCGACACGGACATGGTCAGCCAGTTCGAACCGACGCTCAAATCCGCGATTGGCAATGCCGACATGCAGCATTTCGGCCTCGTCTTGCACTTCATCGCGCTTCTTGCCCTGAACGGTCAGCAAATTCTGCTGAGCTGTGATGTCGATATCTTCCGGGCGAAAGCCGGCGACCGCAAGCGTTATGCGATAATTGTCTTCGCTGCTGCGGGCGATGTTAAATGGGGGATAATTGTCGCCAGCATTGTTGCGAGCCTGACTTTCGAGCAGGTCGAACAGATGGTCAAAACCAACGGTGGTGCGGCGATATGGAGTAAAATCTAGACGTGACATATTTTCAAATCCTCTTTTGAGCAATTTGCCAAATTGTTGCGAGCCTGCCTCATGCAGCGCGCGCAGATGTCAGTTGTGATCCCCAAAGGTGGCGGATCACGCTGACACAGACTATCTAAGATCGCATAGGCGCCCTTTCAAGGGGCCAAAATTGCGACAAAAAACGCAATTTTAGAATGACTTACTAACGGGACTGCCAATGACTAAACCGAGCATCGATATCTACACCAAGTTCACTTGCGGGTTTTGCGTGAGAGCCAAGCAATTGCTCACCAGCAAGGGTGTGGAGTTCAACGAATATGACATCTCGATGGGCGGACCAAAGCGGGCCGAAATGCTCGAGCGAGCCCCAGGAGCGCGCACCGTGCCGCAGATCTTTATTGGCGATCGCCATGTCGGCGGCTCGGATGACCTTGCCGCGCTTGATGCCTCGGGCGAACTCGACGCACTGTTGGCGGGCTAACCCAAGATAATGCCGAAAATCGCCGTCTTGCAAATGACCTCCGGCATTGATCCGAAGGCGAACTTTCAGACGATCCGCGATGCCGCAGACAAGGCGCATCGGGAGGGAGCGGAGATACTGTTCACGCCTGAAATGTCGATCCTGCTCGATAAGGATCGCAAGCGGGCAAGCAAGTGGATCGATAGCGATGCGCCCGCGCAGATTATCAAGCACCTGAGCGCACTGGCCGCCGAGGCCCAATTGGATTTGGCGATTGGTTCGATGCCACTCGCGGCTTCATCGGGCAAATGGGCCAATCGCGCGATGTATTTCACGCGCGATGGTCAGCTAGTCGCCACCTACGACAAGATCCATATGTTCGATGTTGAGCTCGCGACAGGAGAGACCTGGCGCGAAAGCTCTGCCTATGAGCCGGGTCGCAAAGTGGTGACCGTCGACGAAACACCGCTGGGCAGACTGGGCCTCTCGATCTGTTACGACATGCGTTTCCCGGCTCTTTTTCAGGCGCTGGGCGGTTGTGACGCAATCTCAGTCCCTGCCGCCTTCACCGTGCCGACGGGCCGCGATCATTGGCATGTGCTTCTGCGCGCCCGCGCAATCGAGGCCAGCGCTTTCGTGATCGCAGCGGCACAGGTTGGCGCGCACAAAGATGGCCGCAAAACCTATGGACACAGCCTGGTGGTCGATCCCTGGGGTGATGTGCTGCTCGATATGGGCGGAGACGAACCCGGATTGGCGTTCTGCGACATCGACCTTGCGCGGATCGAAGAGGTGAGGGCGCAGCTGCCCAGCCTTGCCAACGCCCGCGAAATTCCCAATTAGACCCGTACTATGATCGTTTACGACCTCCATTGCGAGCACGGCCACCGATTTGAAGGGTGGTTCAGCTCTTCATCCGACTATGCCGATCAGCACGAAGCGGGCTTTGTTTCGTGCCCTGAATGCGGCTCTGCTGAAGTGAGCAAGGCCCCGATGGCACCGGCCGTTCCTGCGAAGAGTAATACAGTGACATCGGCCGAGACCGAAACGTCCCAAACAGTGCCCATGGCGCCGGACGGCGGACAGCTTTCCAACACGCCCATGACAGCGGAAATGAAGCAGGCCATCACGAATCTTGCCGAAGCGCAAAGCAAAGCACTCAAAGATAGCACTTGGGTCGGCAGCAAATTTGCCGAACAAAGCCGCGAAATGCATTATGGCGAGCGCGATGAGGCTCCAATCCACGGGCAGGCAAGCTTGGAAGAAGCGAAGTCTCTGGTGGATGAAGGCGTGCCGATTGCCCCACTGCCGTTTCCGGTTGCACCGCCCGACAAACTGAATTGAAATGGTGTCCACCAGTGCTATTGGGGCTCTGGGGCCCCGTAGCTCAGCCGGATAGAGCACCAGATTCCTAATCTGGGGGCCGCGTGTTCGAATCACGCCGGGGTCACCAACCAATCGTCAGAACGAGACCTTGCGCGCGGACCACCAGGACAACAGCGTGACGATCGAAGATATCGCGATGAGCAGGATGCACGTTCCCAGCCATCCGCTCCAATCGTAAATCGCGGTTCCAAGAACGCTTCCCAAAGCACCGCCCAGGAACATGATCACGATGTAGGTGGTGGTGAGCCGCGTTCTGATCTCCGGCTCAAGCGCCAGGAATGTCATACGCCCAGTGACATCGATCGTAGGACCGACGAGATTTGTAATCGTGAGCGGGATCACGATCCACCAAATGCTGAAGCCAAACGGATAGAACAGCGCCAGCCCGAGCAACTGAACAATCGCCATGACAACCCGCGCGCGGTGCGGGCCGACCTTGTCCGCCCATTTGCCGAGCCTCGGCGTCGACAGGATGCTAAACGCTGCAATGCCGGCGAGATAGCCAACGGTGTCGACACCATATCCCAGTTCAGGGCTCGTTAGATGCAGCGCAAGAGCGAGCCATGTGGCAGTGAACGTCGCGAAGTTTAGGCCCTGGATAAGGGCGGAAACCAACACATCGCGATGCTGCCCCGCCAAGGCGAAAACGGAACCGAGTAAATTTGCGTATGATCCTCGCGGCGTCTTGAGAGGTGCCGGTTCGCTGCGCATTGTAATGGGCAGGAAAAGTGTAATCGCGGCCATCAGTGCAAAGCCGATCCAATAGACTTGTCGCCAGCCAAATTCCTCAGCGATAATCCCTGCGCCAACACGCGCGACCAAAATGCCGAAAATCACACCAGCAGTTAGAAGCGCGGTCACCTGGCCCAATCGCTCTGGCGCGACACGCTTCGATGCGAAAGCGGGTATGAGATAGGGGGCAATC
>JBCBDF010000149.1:0-6206 GCA_038529875.1 Pseudomonadota bacterium
AGCTTGATCGAACTATCGGAGAGGCTTTCGAGCAGATCGAGATTTTCCTCTCCCGGAACGCCAAAGATATACTCGACCCCTTCCGCCTCGAGGCATTCGACGAACAGGTCGGAGGCTTTTTGAGTGTCGGGCATTGCGTTGTTCTCCTGAAGCAGCCTGCACGAATACAATGGCTGAGCATGCCTATTGTTTCGCCATCTACGCTCAGAATGTTACACCTGCTGGGTGCTCAATACCCCCGGGCTGGATCGAAGATCGGCGCGACAGGCTTGCCGCGGCGATATTTCTCCAGATTGTCGAGGAAGCGCTCGGCACTGCGAGCAAACATCTTGTCCTGCGCGCGGCCCGATAGGTGCATGGAGATATGCGCGTTGTCGAGCGTCCAGAGCACGTGGTCTTCGGGTAAGGGCTCTGGCGTTGTGACATCCAGAAACGCACCGCCGATGGCCTTGGCCTGAAGCGCTTCGACCAGAGCCGACTGGTCGATCACCGCTCCGCGCGCAATGTTGACGATCACCGCATCGGACTTCATCACCGCCAGCTCAGCCGCGCCGATCATGCCGTCGGTTTCCGGCGTTGCAGGCACGGCCAGGATGACCCAGTCAAATTCGCCCAGCTTGGCGCGCCATTCGTCTGGCGTCAGCACACCGTCTCCGCCGCTGCGGCGCACCACAGTTATATCGACATCGAACGCTTCGAGGCGCGGCTTGATCAGCTTGCCAATCGCGCCATAACCCAGCAGCAGCGCCTTCGAACCCGCCAGCTCGCGCTTGCCCGGGCTATCAAGCAGCCACTCGCGCCGCTCCTGCGCGCGCATCACATCGCGGTATCCCTTCGCGATGTTGAGCATGCCCATCACCACATATTCGGCAATGGTAATGGCGTTGATGCCAGCGCCGTTGGTGACCGTGATCCCGCGATCAATCAGCACATCCATCGGCAGGAAATCCAAGCCCGCATAGATCGAATTGAGCCATTTGAGATTGGTAGCGGCGCGCAGAGTGTCTGCCATCGCCTCTTGCTCGTACATGTCGAACCAGCCGATTTCGGCCTCGGGCACGGCGTCCAGCGCCTCTTCCTTGGTCATGAACCAGCGAACATCGAGGTCATCGGGCAGGCGCGGTTCGAGCAGCGGGCGGATCAGGCCGGATAGTGCGAGGGTGGTCATGAGCTTTCCTCCGAACAAGTCTTTACCGTCATCCCGGACCTGATCCGGGATTCAGCTTCTACTGGAGTCAGACTGAAGCAAGCTGGACCCCGGCTCGGAGGCCGGGGAGACGGGTTTGTTGTCATGCCAATTTCCACTCCCAGCCTATCGGATCGCCGTCCATCACCTCGACGCCCTTGGCTGCAAGCTCGTCGCGAATTGCATCGCTAGCAGCGAAGTCTTTCTCGGCGCGCGCGGTTTTGCGGCGTTCGAATTCCGCATCGATTTCAGCCTCGGTGATCTCGGCGGTCTTGGGCCGGATGCGCAGATCGGTGCGCGCAAGATCGAACAGGCGCAGCCCGAGAACGGAATCCATTGCTCCGACAATCGTTAACTTTTTCGTCAGGTCGACTTTTTTGACTGTCAACACATCTTCCAACGCCGTGAGCGCGATCGGCGTGTTCAAATCATCACTGATGGACTTGGAAAACTTGTCCAATGCAGGGTTGAGCTTACCCCAATCGTCACCCTGAACTTGTTTCAGGGTCCATCCTCCAGACTTTTCCCAAGGAGTAGCATCGGCGATGGATGCTGAAACAAGTTCAGCATGACGGGTTTTAAGGTTTTCAACCAGCATCACAATCCGCTTGAGCCGGGTAAGCGCCGCCTGCAGCCCTTCCCAACTGAATTCCAGCTCGCTGCGATAATGCGCTTGCAGGCACATCATCCGATAGGCGAGCGGGTGGTAGCCGCGATCGACCAGTGTTTGCAGCACCAGAAATTCGCCGGTCGACTTGGACATTTTCCCACGCCGGTCGATCAGGAAATTGTTGTGCATCCAGATTTTGGCCGCGCTGTCGGACGAGCAATTATGTGCCTGGTTCTGCGCGATCTCATTCGGGTGGTGAATTTCGCGATGGTCGATCCCGCCAGTGTGAATATCGAATGGATGGCCGAGCAGCTCGGCGCTCATCACAGAGCATTCCAGATGCCAGCCGGGCGCGCCTTTACCCCATGGCGAATCCCATTCCATCTGCCGCGTTTCACCGGGCGGGGTTTTGCGCCAAATCGCAAAGTCGGCCGCGTTTCGCTTGCCCTCAACCTCATCAATGCGTCCCTCACCATCGTCCGTGACGGCGCGCGCAAGCCTACCGTAGTCGGGCACGGTTGAGACATCGAAATAGAGGCCGCTGTTGAGCTCATAGCAGTGCTTTTCCTGCATCTGCTTGCCCCATTCGATCATGCTTTCGACATAATCGGTGGCGCGCGGGTGAGCGGGCTTACGCACATTCAGGCGGTCGAGATCGGCCTCGAACACCTCCTGATAATAGCGCGCGATATCCCATGCCGACTTGCCTTGTGCAGCAGCGGCCTTTTCCATCTTGTCATCACCCGCATCGGCATCGCTCGTCAGATGCCCGACATCGGTGATGTTGATGACATGGCTTAGCTTGAACCCCTTATGGCTCAGCGTGCGCCCCAACGTATCTGCAAAGATATAGGCGCGCATATTGCCAATATGCTGGTAATTGTAGACCGTCGGGCCGCAGGTGTAGACGCGCGCCTCGCCGTCATGGATGGGCGCGAACGGCTCAAGCTGGCGGGTTAGCGAATTGAAGAGCTTAAGTTGCGGCGTATCGGTCATGTGCGGCGCTTTAGCAGTCGCACATCCTTCGACAAGCCTGTCCTGAGCTGCGTCGATGGGCTCAGGATGAACGGATTTTGGTGTGGCCGTTCGTGCTGAGCCGGTCGAAGCACGTGCAAAAGAGAGCTAGATCAGAACCCCAGAAACTTCACCTGATCATCAAGTGGCACACGCTCGCGCTCGAAATTGTTCACCGGCGCGTCCGGATCGCGATAACCGATCGCCATGCCGCAGAAGAACATGTAGCGCTCGTGATCGAGGCCGAGAAAATCGCGGATCACATTGGCGTAGAGCGCCATGAATTCCTGGAAGCAGCAATCCAGGCCTTCCTCGCGCAGCAGCAAAGCGACCGTCTGCAACCACATGCCGGTGTCAGACCACTGCGCTTCCTTCATCAGGCGCGGAAAATAACACAGCAGCAGGGCCGGTGCGTCGAACGAGGTCGCGTTGCGAGCCATCGCCTTCATCCGACCCTCGCCATCTTCGCGGGCGATCCCCATTGAGCCGAACATGCCCTTGGAAACGCCATTGAGGCGCTGCTTGTATGCATCCTCCTGACCCGGCGCGGTCCAATCATACTCCGCCTCTTGCGGCGGGGTGGTGGTGATCTTTGCCTGCAAATCCTTGAGCGGCTGGCCGGTGAGGATGGTTGCCTCCCACGGCTGGTAATTGCAGCCCGAAGCGGCCCAGCGCGCGGTATCCATCACTCTGCGGATCGTTTCCAGATCAACCGGCTGGTCGAGAAATTCGCGCACGCTGCGGCGGGAGGTGACAGCTTCGGTTACGTTCATACTAATAGTATCTCCACTCCAACATCATCACCCCATTTCGAGTCGGCAATGCGATCCTGCCTGGCTTCTGCAATCCAGCCGGCGAACTTCTCCAAAAACGGATTAAGCTGTTCCGATGGCCGCCTTATCAAAAGTCTATATGGCGGCTGCTCCTGGTTGACATCGGTCAAATAGATCATGGTTTCCAAGAACGCATCTGCGTTCATGCCGTGCCATGCCGGACTACCAAGTCGAATGGCCAAAGCTGCATAGAAATCATGTTCAGATTGTAGATCGGACGCATCCAACTCCATTGAGCGAGAGGTAACACTCACCGCCGCCGTGCCCCTTTTCCTTGGCCCTTCTCATCCTCAAACAGCTCGGCAAGCTGCTCCATAATAGTGCCGCCGAGCTGCTCGACATCCATAATCGTCACCGCGCGGCGATAATACCGCGTCACATCGTGGCCGATGCCAATCGCGACCAGTTGCACGGGCGAGACATTCTCAATCCACTCGATCACGCCGCGCAAATGCGCCTCCAGATAACCAGCAGAGTTCACGCTCAACGTGCTGTCATCGACCGGCGCGCCGTCGGAAATCACCATCATGATCCGGCGCTCTTCGGGGCGACCCATAAGCCGCGAATGCGCCCACATCAGCGCCTCTCCATCGATGTTTTCTTTGAGCAGGCCTTCACGCATCATCAGGCCAAGATTGCGGCGCGCGCGGCGCCACGGCTCATCGGCCTGCTTGTAGATGATGTGGCGCAGATCGTTGAGGCGGCCCGGCCCTTGCGGCTTGCCATCGGCCAGCCACGCCTCGCGCGATTGCCCGCCCTTCCACGCGCGGGTCGTGAAGCCGAGAATCTCACTCTTGACCCCGCAGCGCTCCAAAGTACGCGCCAGAATATCCGCGCTGATCGCGGCAATCGAAATCGGGCGCCCGCGCATCGAGCCGGAATTGTCGATCAGCAAAGTCACGACAGTGTCCTTGAATTCGATATCGCGCTCGACCTTGTACGACAGCGCCGTGCCCGGTGAGACCACGACACGCGAGAGGCGCGCGGCATCCAGCACGCCCTCTTCCTGATCGAAATCCCAGCTGCGGTTCTGCTGCGCCATCAGGCGGCGCTGGAGGCGGTTGGCGAGCCGTGTAACGACACCTTGCAGGCCGGTCAGTTGGCTATCGAGATAGGCGCGCAGCCGGTCCAGCTCTTCGGAATCGCACAGCTCCGGCGCCTCGATCTCTTCGTCGAACTTGTCGGTGAAAGCTTTGTAATCGAGCCCCTCAGGGATGTCGGCTTGCGGGCGGTTCGGGCGGACAGGCGCGTTGCTGGCATCGCCCTCCTCGCCCGGCTCCCCATCCTGCATTTCTTCGTCGCCCGACAGCTCGGTATCGGCATCGCCGTCCCCGTCGCCCTCGGCCTGCTCGCCAGCCATGTCGCTCGCTTGCGGGTCGGCATCGCCTTCTTCTTGCTCGTCGCCTTCCTGCTCGTCGTCCTGCCCCTCATCTTCGTCGCCGTCTTCATTGTCGGCATTGTCGGTCGCGTCATCCGGCGGGCGGGTAAGGTCGAGCTCGCGCAGCATGTCGAGCGTCAGTTTCTGGAAGGCCTCCTGGTCGTCGAGCGATCCGGCAAGATCATCGAAACTATCGCCGACCGTCTCCTCAATCCATTCGCGCACCATATTGACGGCTGGCACAGCAGCATCGGGGATCGGTTGGCCGGTCAGTTTCTCACGCACGATCAGGCCGAGTGCGCCTTGCACGGGCACTTCGCTTTCATTCTGCGCACGGATAATCGGATCAGTGCCCATGCGGGCCATCAGCGCCGCATCAAGGTTGCCGCGCATCCCGTCATAATTGTTGGATCCGAGCGCCTCATACCGCACCAGCTCAACCGCATCGTAGCAGGCTTGCGCCACCGGCTCCGGCGGCATGTTCTTGGCATGCAGCCCGGCATTATGATGCAGCAGCTTGAGCGCAAAACTGTCGGCAAAGCCGCGCGCCTCGCTGACTTGTGCAGGCGGCAATTCCCTGCCCGGCAACGGCACGCGAAAGCGGTTGCCCGCAGCACCTGGCACGTCGGCGCTCCACGCCACCTCCACTTCTGGATCGTGCGCAATCGCCCGGCTCGCGCCGGTGAGCGCGTGCTTGAAACGGTCGAGAGGAGATTCTTCAGCCATAGTTTCCTTACGTGCACTCCCGCGAAAGCGGGAGCCTCATACCGCCAGCACTGCACCAGCGGTCGGAGGTCCCCGTTTTCACGGGGACTCACAATTATTCGACGATCTTTTGCCCGGTCTTTTCCCAATCGGCCAGGAATGCCGCAATGCCCTTGTCGGTCAGCGTGTGGTTGAACAGCGCCTTGATCACCTTTGGAGGTGCGGTCATCACATCGGCCCCGATCTTCGCGCTTTCGAGCACGTGGGTGACGTGGCGCACGCTGGCGACGAGGATTTCGGTTTCGAAGTCGTAATTGTCGTAAATCAGGCGGATGTCTTCGATCAGGTCCATCCCGTCAAAGCCATTGTCATCGTGGCGGCCAACGAACGGGGAGATAAAACTCGCACCGGCCTTCGCCGCGAGCAGCGCCTGGTTGGCTGAGAAGCACAGCGTGACATTGACCATCGTGCCATCGCCGG
>JBCBDF010000150.1:0-6194 GCA_038529875.1 Pseudomonadota bacterium
CGCGACATCTACAATCGTGAGATCGAGGAAGTCATCGTCGAGGGCGAAGACGGCTACAAATCGGCCAAGAGCTTCATGAAAATGCTGATGCCCAGCCATGCGCGCCGGGTGAAAGCCTATTCCGATCCAGTTCCGCTGTTCCAGCGCTACGGCGCAGAAGACCAGTTGCGGGCGATGTATGATCCGATGGTCCAGCTCAAATCGGGCGGCTATCTGGTGATCAACCCGACCGAGGCGCTGGTGTCGATCGACATCAACTCCGGCCGCTCGACCAAGGAACACGGGATCGAGCAGACCGCCGTTGCCACCAACCTTGAGGCGGCTCGCGAAATTGCCCGTCAATTGCGTTTGCGTGACATGGCCGGCCTCGTCGTGATCGACTTCATCGACATGGAATACAATTCCAACGTTCGCAAAGTCGAAAAGGCGATGAAGGAAGCGCTCAAAACCGACCGCGCCCGCATTCAGGTGGGACGTATCTCTGGTTTTGGTCTGATGGAAATGAGCCGTCAGCGGCTGCGCACCGGCGTGCTCGAGGCGACCACCCGCGAATGCCCGCACTGTGATGGCACCGGCCTGGTTCGCACGGCATCATCCGCCGGGCTTTCGGCGCTGCGCCTGATCGAGGATGAGGCAGCCAAGGGCAAAGGCACGGTGATCCGCTTGGCTGCGAGTACCGAAGCGGCGGTCTATTTGTTGAACGCCAAGCGCGCTGATCTCGCCGAGATCGAGGAACGCTATAACGTCAGTGTCGAAGTCATGCCGGAAGGCGAAGACGAAGGCGCTAAGATGAGCGTTGTCAGCGCGGGCCCTCGCCCAGCTAAAGCTCCGAGATTCGAGCCAATCGTCGACGAAGATGAGGACGAAGACGACGCGCCGGAAGACTTCGGCGATGACGAGGATGATGCGCCGAAGAAAAAGCGTCGCCGTCGCCGTCGTGGTGGTCGAGGCCGCAACAAGAATCGCGGCGATGACCAATCGGATAGTGGCAGTGAAGATGCCGGCGATGATGGTGACAGCGGCGATCGGCCCGAAGCCTCGAACGACGACGATGGTGACGAAAAGCCGAAAAAGCGCCGTCGCAGGGGTGGCCGTGGTCGTCGCCGGAAGGAAAGCACGGAGGATACCGTCAGCGAGGCGGATACAGATCGACTCGAGGACCTGTCCGAACAGGTCAAGGAAGACATGACTGTAGTCTCCGGTCCGGACGATTCGCCTGAAACCGCAGGCAAGATGGCACCGGATGCTGATGATGCTCCGGCAGAAGAAAAGCCGAAGCGCAAGCGTGCTCCGCGCAAGAAGAAGGTGGAAGACACTGAAGCTGCGGCCGAAACAGCTTCGACCGAGAATGCTCCGGTTGAGGAAAAGCCAAAGCGGAAGCGTGCAAGCCGGGCCAAGAAGAAGGTCGAAGAGCCTGCAGAGGCGGTCGACGCAGAAGCAGAGCCAGCAGCAGAAGAGAAACCTGCCGCCAAGAAGGCTCCGGCGAAAACTGCTCGCAAAGCACCTGCCAAGAAGGCAGCGACCAAGAAAGCGCCTGCCAAGGCCAAGCCCGCGGCTGCTGAACCAGACGCTGTTAGCGAAGAACCCACCGCGCCTTCAGGCGATGCGCCAGCCAAAGGCAAACGAGGCTGGTGGCAGCGGACTTTCGGCGAGTAACACCTCGCTGAGACTGGCAAAATCAGCGCAAGTCGGGACTGTTTAGAAGCGCTCTAAACGCCCGGCTTGCGCGCCACGCCCCATTCATTCCAGCTGGCAAAACGGGGTGCTTTGGGCAGATAGCCCTGCCCCATTGGTTCGACATCGAACCCGGCCCCACGCAATGCTGAGCCGATTGGCCGGGTCAGATGGCAGCCCCCGGCTAGCTTCTTCCACGTCGGTTCGATCCGTTCCTGCCATTTCGCGACGTCAGCATCCGGCGCGCGGCCATGCTCTAGAAAAATCAGCTGCCCGCCGGGCCGCAAAATACGTCGCATTTCGGACATCACCTGTTCTGGGTCTTCGACCGTGCACAAAGTGAAAGTGCAAACGACACTGTCGAATTGACGATCTGGAAACGGAATTGATTCGCCAAACCCCTCGCGAATATCAGCGCTCCAGCCCTTCGCGGTTGCCTCCGCCCGGGCCTGGTCCAACAGCCCGCCATGCGGGTCGATCCCGGAAAAGCTCTTAACCGCTGCAGTATCGTAAAATTGCTGGTTAAGGCCGCCGCCACAGCCCAGCTCGAACACGTCGCCGCGCGCCAGCGGAACGACTTTCGAGCGGCGCTTCATGATTTGACCCTGCCCGCAAGCAAAGCCGATGAGGCGCGGCATGATATGCGCATCGTACCATTGTTGAATTCCCATCGGCACCCTCTCCAAGACCGACCAGACACGCGCGAACTTAACGCAAGTTTCGGAATTTCCAAATTTTGTTTGAAGTTTCGGCCTGGCTCAGGCGTGTTCGCGGGTCTTCGAACGAAGCTTCTCAGCTATTGCGCCGAGATCGCTGGCAAGTTTCGCCTCGACATCGTTTGCGCGCATTTGCGCCCAGACATTCATCATCGGCATCGACAGCCCGATCCGCAATGTGCCTCCCCAGCCCCCATCGCGGCGCACGCATTTGACCGGTTGGCCAAGGCGAATTCCGTCAAAGGCAAGCTCACGGTGGAGTGCCTGTGCTTCATCGAAGGTGCGCGCGCCGGGCAGCATACTGACATCGAGCGTTGCCAGCGTGCGCATCTCGATCGGGCGATCGTGCTCAGCCTCCGGGCCTTTGGCGAAGTTCGGGACGACACGCTTCACCCCAAGCGGCTCGATAACCTGCTCAAGCAACGTGTGTTCAAACGCTGCGATCATGGCCTCGACTTGCAATAGCGCAATCTGCTGGAACCGCTCCAGCTCAAAGATCGCAGCTTCAAGTCGCAAGGCGAGCGAGAAATTCTCGCCGTTGTCCAGCGCGCCGGCGCCGGGCCAATCATCTGGAAATTCGGCGCGGTTGAAAATGCGGTTGAAACCTGCGGGCAGCGGTGCAGCCGCGCTCGCCAGACGATCCGGGATCAGAGCAAACCCATTAAACGGCGGTGCGCCCATGAATTTCGAGCCGGTTAGCAGGACGATGCAATCACGCGCGAGGTAGTCAGCAATCGCTGTGCTTGTTATCCGCGCCTGACACGCATCGACGACGAATGTCGCATCTGCATCAAATCGTTCGCGCAGGGCGTCGAGGTCGGCCAACTCTGGCAAGACCAGCCCGGTCTTTGACCCGTGCACCACATGCACCAGCGCATGTTTGCTCGCCATCTTCGCGATATCGATTTCGCGAGCGATGCTGCCTGTGATTTCAGCGCTGGAATAGGCTCCGCCTTCACCGCAGCGAACAGGAACATCGACTATCGAGACTGGCCCGCATCCGGCAACATCTGTGGCTGGTGTCGCGTCCAATCCCAAAGCGGTCTCATTGGCGAAATAACGGCCATGCGCCGAATGGATGCACCCGCTGCCGATCTCGTCCGCGCCCAGCAGGATGTTGTGAATTCCGCCCTCAGCATGGTCTCTGACACAGGCAAGCGCGACATATTCCAGATCCGTACCCGAGGCGGCGAACACAATGCTGGCGGCGTGCGTCATATCATAGGCCGCGCTGATCCGTTCGCGCAGCCTGCCAAGACGTTCGGCGTAGCTCCCACTTTGCCCTTTCGCCTCCAGCGCGAGCAAATGCTGGAACGCAGCGGCTGAGATATCGCTCACCGTGGAGGATGAGTAGGCGATCACGTCGCGCGGATATGGCGCAGAGAAATATTTGTTGAGGCCGTTTTCGCCCGTCAGGCTGATACGGGCATCGCCGCCTGAGGAAAGCGCATTCACCAGCGCGTGGCAGGCGTCGTCTCGCACCAGGTCGGTGGCTGGCAAATTGTAAGGAGGCGTTGAAATGAGCAATCGATCCCGTGTTTGCGCATATACGTTCTGGACCGTCATATATTTCTGAGCCATCGGAATTGGAAGGCCCCACGCGCTTACCCGAGCGATAAGCTGGGCAAGATTAATCTGGCATCCCGCGCCCCAGCGCCCTAAACGCGCGTCGCAATCGCGAATTTAGGCCCGACCCATGACAGACAAACTCATTCCCCAGCGCATCCCGGAAACGGTGAAACAACGCGCGCATATCCTGTTCCTGGCCAAGAATGCGCTGTGGGAGGGTGAAATCCATCCTGAGGATGGCAATCATGCGCTTTACCACCGCGAAATGCGCGAAGTGCTCGAAGGGCTGGGGCTGAAGCTGACCATCACCGAGACGTTCGACATTCTGTTCGATCCGCCCAAAGACGTCGATTTCGTGTTCCCGCTGCTCAATCGCGCGGGCTTCTTTAACTCAGAGATGCTGGTGCCGCTGCTGTGCGAGCGCGCTGGCATTCCCTATCTTGGGGCGAGCCCAATCCTGCGCGGCCTGTCAGACGACAAACATCTGGCCAAGCGCGCTGCCGTGGATGCCGGAGTGCCGACCGCGCCATGGGCGATCTATCGCAAGGGTGCGCCTATCGACGAGGCGAAGTGCCCCAAGGCGGATCGCTACGTCATCAAGCCCAATGCCTCTTCGGCCAGTTGGGGCGTTGGCGATGCGCGCGACTGGGCCGGGGTGAAAGCTGCGGTAGAGCGTATCCATGCGGACGAGGCCAATGGCGGACAGGACGCGATTGTCGAACCTTTCCTGGAAGGCAGCGACGTTGAGGTGCCCGTGGTGACCATCAATGGCGAGCCGCAAATCCTGCCAATGATGATTTTCCGTCAGGCGGACCCATCCCACCTGCGCACCTATCAGGAAAAGCGCGATTTGGTCGACCGCAGCCAGAAATACGCGCTGGAGCATTTCCAGCATCCGGAACTGACCGCGCGCATTGCTGAACTGACCAAGCTGACTTGGGACGAATATCGCCCGTTCGATTATGGCCGGTTCGAATTCCGGGTGAACGAGGAAACCGGTGAAGTGACGTTCCTTGAGCTCAATTTGAACTGCAATCTATGGTCGCAAAAGGTGTTTGGCCGTGCGGCTACGCTGGCCGGATGGACCCAGGAAGACCTGATCGAAACACTGATCGCCGAGGGCTTGCGGCGGCATGGGATTACCTGAGTGTGAGCAAGCCGTTCGTTGGACCCTCGACAGGCTCAGGGCGAACGGCCAGTTGCGGGCCGGCTAAGCCGGAATCTCCTCGCCTTTCCAGTCGAATACAAGCCCACTTTGATCCGCCTTCAAGCTATCAATCACGCCAAGCAAATGCGCCGCTGCATCTGGAGGGCTGGTCAATTGGCCGTCGGGTAGCCCTTTCTGAAACGGCTCTGACAGGGCGCTGTCGACCGTTCCCGGATGAAGTCCTACAACGACACTATCCGAATGCGTGCGGCCCAGCTCCAGCGCGAAATTCTTGATGAGCATGTTCAGCGCCGCCTTCGATGCGCGGTAGCTGTGCCAGCCCCCCAGCCCATTATCGCTGATCGAGCCAACGCGTGCAGAGAGCGCTGCAAAAACGGATCGCCCTTCGCGCGGTAATAGCGGTAGCATGTGCTTGGCAATGATCGCAGGGCCAATCGTGTTGAGCGCAAACACCTGGGCCATCGCAGCCGGATCAAGCCGTTTGTAAGTCCGCTCTGGCCCGGTCCCATCCTCCAGCGTCAGAACTCCGGTTGCAACGATCACCAATTGTGGCGGAGCATCGCGCATTATCGCGGCGGCGCGTTCTATACTCTTCTGGTCGCCAAGATCGAAGGCAAAGGGTATGATGCCTGCACCTTTCGGCCCTCGTCCACTGCGCGACCCGGCATAGACCGTCAAAACACCCCGGTTGGCCAAGGCGGAACACAAGGCCGCCCCAATTCCTCCCGAAGCGCCGAAAACAGCGGCTGTTTGCGGCCAATTGCCCCCATTATCATTCGTCTCACTCATGCTGCTTAGAAGGCGGCAGGGCGAACTAAGTTCCCCTAACTCAACATTTGTCCCAAACCTCGCAACATTCCGCGCCTTGCTCTCACCGCCCAACCCGCTAGATAGGTGCGACAAAGAAACGGGATCTGATTACCAATGGCGACTTTCACGCTTCCGAAGAATTCCAAGATCAGCAAGCAGGGCAAGGTGCACAAGGCCGAAGGCGATGCTGGCCGCACCAAGTCGTTCAAGATCTATCGCTACGATCCCGATAGTAGCGCGGGTTCGCGCCACTATCG
>JBCBDF010000151.1:0-6180 GCA_038529875.1 Pseudomonadota bacterium
GCGCGGCGTCGAAGCGGCGTGGGTCATCGAACTGCGCGGGGTCGTGATTGGCGGCTACATAATTGATCATCAGCCAATCGCCCTTGGCGATCTTTTGGCCGCCCACCTCTGTATCCTCGGCGGCGGTGCGCATGAAATGTTGCACGGGCGAGGTCCAGCGGATCGCCTCCTCAACAATCCCCGATAGCAGGCTGCGATCCGCCTTGACCCGCGCGAATTGGTCGGGATCGTGCGCCAGCGCCATCATCGCCCCGGCGGTCGAGGCGCTGGTCGTGTCATGCCCAGCGGTGGCCACGATGATGTAATAGCCCGCCATGTCCCGATCCGGGATCGGCTTTCCGTCGACGGTGGCATTGGCGATCACGCTGGCGACATCGTCGGTCGGGTTGGCGCGGCGTTCGGCGGCCAGCTCGGCAAAATAGCCCTCGAACGTCTTCACCGCGCCCGCGACCAGCTGCACCACCTGTTCGGGCGTCATGGTCTCCATGCCGCTGCCGGACAAGTCGGCATCCTGCCCGCCAAACAATTGCTGCGTGAGCATCTGCATCCGTGGCTCGTCTGACTCGGGCACGCCGAGGATCTGCATGACCACATGCAACGGGTAGGGGCCGGAAGCGAGCTTGACGAAATCGACCACATTGTCCGGCTCTGCCTCAGCCGCCGCCATCAGTGCATCGACTGTGCGATCGGCAATCGCGCGAATTTCGCCTTCGAGCTTCGCCAGATTGCGCGGCATGAACCAGTCTTGGGTGAGCTTGCGATATTTTGGGTGGATCGGCGCATCGAACACCACCAGCGAATCGACCAGCATATCGGAGCCGGTGGCTGCGCGGCTGAACTCGATCGCCTGCTTGAAACTGAAGACGACCGGGCGCGGATTGTTGAGGAAGGCCTGATTGTCCTTCGAAATCCGCATCACGTCATCGTAGCGGGGGATCAGCCAGAAGGGATCGAAGAGGTTTTCGTCCTCCGGCACCACCTTGGCGACAGGCTGATTCTCGCGCAGCCAGTCAAACGTGTCGAGTAGCCCATCCCACTCGGCATAAGCATGCGGGTCGATCACCGTTTTGGCGCGCTCCGTGTCGATTCGGGCAGGCGTGCTTACCATTAGGTGCCCATTCCCAAGCTCGCCCCGGCGCTTTCCTTGGCCTCATACTCATCACGCAGCTCGCGCTTATAGAGCTTGCCATTCGCCTCGCGCGGCAGGTCAGGGCGGAAATCGAACAGCTTTGGCATCTTGATCCGCGCCAATTGCGGAGCGAGGAAGTCGCGCAATTCTTGCTCGAACGCCTCACCTGAATCAGTCATATCCAGCGGCTGCACCACCGCCACGACCTTCTCACCAAGGTCGGGGTCGGGCGCGCCGATCACGGCGGCATCCATCACCTTGTCATGAGTCACCAGCAGGTTTTCGATCTCCTGCGGGTAGATATTGACCCCGCCCGAAATGATCATGTGGCTCTTGCGATCGGTGAGGAACAGAAAGCCATCCTCGTCGACATGGCCGATATCGCCCAGCGTCATCCAGCCTTTGGGATGCATCGCCTCAGCGGTCTTGCCCGGATCGTTATGATAGGTCGGCAGGATGTCGTTCTCGAAATAGATGAGGCCGTCCTGGCCAGTAGGCACCTCTTCACCGTCAGGGCCGCAAATATGCAGAACCCCGTGAATGGCCCGGCCCACAGTCCCGGGATGGGTGAGCCAGTCGGGTGCCTTCACCAATGTCATGCCGATGCTTTCGGAGCCGGCATAATACTCGTTCACAATCGGGCCCCACCATTCGATCATCTCCTGTTTGATCGGCACCGGGCAGGGCGCGGCAGCGTGCAGTGCACGCTGATGGCTGGAAAGGTCGTATTTCGTGCGGATCGCCGGGTCGAGTTTCAGGAAACGCACGAAATGGGTCGGCACCCACTGGCTGTCGGTGACATGGTATTTCTCGATCGCGGCCAAGGCACCTTCGGGGTCGAATTTCTCAAGCACGACCACTGTTGCGCCCAGCCGATGTGCAGTCGAACACCAGCCGATGGGTGCCGCGTGATAGAGCGGCGCGGGCGAGAGATAGACCATGCTGCCATCGCCCGGCATGCCTGCTCCCATCATCGCCAACGCCATCAGCGGATTGGCCGCTTGCGGATCGGGGTCTTCTGGCGGGGCGGGGCGAATACCCTTCGGGCGGCCCGTCGTACCAGACGAATACAGCATCACCATGCCGGCGGTCTGGTCCGCGATCGGATCGCTCGGTTGCGCTTCCAACGCGGCGGCAAAATCTTGCGCATCGCCGCTATCCATCACCAGCATATCAAGGTCAGGGCATTCTGCGCGCACCGTTTCCAGCACATCGGCAAATGCACCCGACGTGATCAGCAGCTTCGCCTCGCTATCCTTCAAGATGTAGGAAATTTCCGGACCCGTCAGCCGGGTCGAGACCGGAACCAGCAGGGTGCCTGCCCGCTGCGAACCCCAGATCAGTGTGAAGTACTCGATCCGGTTTTCCAGCAGCACCGCAAAGGCATCGTTCGGGCCAATCCCACGCGCCCGCAACAAGTGGGCAAAGCGGTTCGATTGCGCCTCCATCTGGCCATAGGTCATAGTCTGGCCGCTGCCCGCCATGATCACAGCGGGGTGATCGGGCCGATTTTGCGCGTGCACGATTGGATGCATGCTCATGTGTGTTTCTCTCCCATGCGACCGATTCTGGCCGTCAGTTGCGAGACGAAACCTAGCTCGCGCTGCGCACCTCGCAAGTCAAATCGGACATGCGCAGCCGGTTGGGCGGGACACCCGGGCTTATGGGAGCAATATTGCGGGCGCAAAAAAAGGCGGCGGGAAAACCCGCCGCCCATGTTCGGACACCCTCTCCAATGTCCGGCCCGCGTGTGATCGCGGGCAAACTCATGAAGCGCTTCGCGTCTGGCCCGGAGGCTGAAAGCTTACTGGCCGCCACGTCCGTCGCGAACAACCTCGCCAGCAAATTCCTGCTGCGCTTGTGTCTCCACCATATAGGGAATTGGATTGACCGCAACCCCATCAATCCGCACTTCATAATGCAGGTGCGGACCGGTGGAACGGCCGGTCGAGCCGACATAGCCGATAATGTCGCCCTTGCTCACGCGCTCCCCGGCAGCAACAGCCAGTTTGGACATGTGAGCGTAGCGAGTTTCGAGATCTGCGCCGTGATCGATGCGAATGTAAAGGCCGTAGCTGGAGAACCACTGCGCCTTGCCGACAATACCATCAGCAGTGGCGTAAATCGGAGTGCCAGTGGGTGCGGCGAGATCGACACCATTATGGTTGCGACGTTTGCGCAGGATCGGGTGGTTACGCATGCCATAGCCGCTGGTAAGCCGTGCCCCTTCGAGCGGCATACGCGACGGGATCGCAATCGAAACCTGCTCGCTGGGAGCTTTCGGCCCGGCATCATCAAGCGACTGCCAATTGGCAAACAATTGCCGGAATTGGACATCGCCGGATGTCAGATTGTCTTCCTGAGCGGAGCGAACCGGCTCGGTGATGTCAACAGCAACATTGGCCGATGAATTGGCCGCAGCTGGCGCAGCAGTGGCAATTGCCATCATGCTCAGTGCGCTTGCAGCTGCTTTGACGATGTGACGCTGGGCAAGCGTTTTCATATTTGACCCGGTCCTGTTTTGGTCGGCGCAACAGCACCTGGACTTGTGGAAAACGTCTTTATCCAGCGAGAAGGTTAATGAGCAACTTCCGCGTAGAAGTCTCGCGATAGACCGGCTGCAAGACGGGCTGAGTCGTTGAATGGTGGCTTAATAGCGCCCCGAAAGTAAGACTTTACTAACCATTTCCAGTGCGATTCCGGCGCTTTTCCTTGGCTTTCAGCCATTGAGATAAAATGCTTGGTGCCGAACGCGACGTGGCGAATCTCGTCGTCAAGTATTCTCTCGAGAATTTTTGCGCCGTGCTCGTCCCCTGCTTCCCGCACCCGCTCCAGCGTCGCCGGCGTGACGTCAAGCCCGCGCGCCTCCAGCACCATCGGCACGATGGCGAGTCGCGCCGCGACGTCGTGCCGGGTTTCATGCGCTGCCTGCCATAATCCGCCATGTGCAGGCAGCGCACCGTAATGGCTTCCCAGTGTTTTCAGCTTGCGATCGAGCAGCGCGAAATGCATCGCCTCATCCGCCGCAACGCTCAGAAAGTCGGAGACGAATTGCTCGCCCATCGCCTCGCCAAAGCGCCCGGCCATATCGAGCGCGAGGTCAATCGCGGCGAATTCAATATGCGCGAGGCTGTGCCACAGGGCGATCCGCTTGGCCTCGGAATTGCCCTTGCCGCGCTTCGGCATATTGCTGGGCGGCAGCAATTCCGGTCGCTCAGGCCGCGCGGGGTATTCCGGCATCTCATGATCGAACCGCCAGGCGAGCTGCCCCTTGCGCCAACGCCGCGCCACATCCCGCGTCGCAAAGCATTTTGCGCGCGGATCAGCGGCCAGCAATGCGCTGCGAATGACACTCGACAGGCTTTCTTGGGGCATGCTCATAAAATGACGTCAAAGCGCCTTGGCAGCGGCAAGGACTTCTTCGGCGTGGCCTTTTACCTTCACCTTGTTCCACACCTGCGCAATTTTGCCGTCTGCATCGACCAGATAGGTCGTGCGAACCATGCCCATATACGTCTTCCCGTACATCTGTTTCTCGGTCCAGATGCCGAGCGCGTCGGACAGACCGCCTTCTTCCGCATCGGTTGCGAGCGGGGTCTTGAGATCGTGCTTGGCGATGAAGTTCTGATGCTTCTTGGCGCTGTCCTTGCTTACGCCCAGCAGCTCTACGCCAGCCGCGTCAAAATCGCCCTTCAAAGCGGTAAAATCCTTCGCCTCGGTGGTGCAGCCGGGCGTGTTGTCTTTGGGGTAGAAGAACACGACCAGCTTCTTGCCCGCGAAGTCGGACGGCTTGACCGTGCCGCCATCGGGAGTGCCCATTTCCACGTCTGGCATCGCATTGCCCACGCCTGCAAAATCGCTCATTCGATAATCTCCAATCTGTGCCCGAGAATCGCATCCCAGGCTTTTGCGACCTCATGCCGCGCCTCTCCAAGCGCGCGCAAGAGGTCTTGATAATCCTGCGCTTGGCAGGCCCGTGCCAGTGAACGCGCCGCCGCCTGCGGTGGTTCCTTGCCATCGGGTGCGAGCAAGCGACCTGCGACAAGAATGCGCGTCATCAAATCATAGGCCGCGATAAGCTCGGAAGGGATTGCGCCCCGCTCTACAAGCATCGGCAAAGCGGCGGCGAAATCGGGTTCTAGCCCCACGCCATCGCGCAATTGCAGGAAGTGTATCAGGAATTCGTAATCGACCAATCCGCCGCGCAGCAGCTTCACATCCAATGGCCCGCGCGCAGGCTTATGCTGCGCCATTTCCTCGCGCATATTCAGCACATTTTCGCGCAGTTTCTTGGGGTCGCGCTGCTGCCGCAAAACGCCGCCCACGATCCTGCCAAGCTTCTCGCGAGCCGTATCGGAACCGGCCAGAACGCGGGCTCTCGCCAACGCCATATGCTCCCAGGTCCAGGCCGCCTCGCGCTGGTATTTGGCAAAGGCTTCGAGGGATACTGCTAACGGTCCCTGATTGCCTTGCGGGCGCAGCCGTGTGTCGACCTCATACAGCGCGCCCTGCGCGGTAGGGACAGATAGAGCTGCGCTAATGCGGCTTGCCAAGCGGTTGAAGTAAAGGGTCGCGCCGAGCGGCCTTTCTCCATCCGATTCCCCGTTAAAATCGCCTGAAAACAGATAGATAATGTCCAAGTCAGACGCATGGGTCAGCGCCCCACCGCCCAATCGCCCGAGCCCTAAAACGCAGATCTCGCTATCAGCAATCCGCCCATGCACGCGCGCAAATTCGCGCGACGCCGCCTCCGCTGCAACCTCCAAGGCCGCCTCCGCCACGCGTGACAGCGCCGCGCCAATCGCCAACGGATCAGACAAGCCTTCAATCAATTGCACGCCCAGCGCAAAGCGCGCCTCGCCTGTTATCACGCGAATGCAATCAAGCTGCGCCTCATAGTCATCGCGCGCCGCTTCGCGCCGCATCCGCTCAGCAATTTGCGCCACTGAACCCGGCAGCTCCAACGCGCGCTCGTCAATCAACGCATCGAGCAATTCCGGCCTCCGCGCCAACTCATCCGCCAGCATTGGCGATAGCGTCAACGCGCCCAC
>JBCBDF010000152.1:0-6112 GCA_038529875.1 Pseudomonadota bacterium
ACACCAATGACTTCACCACCAATCTCGAAAAGGCAGGCCTGCCTAGCGACACCTCTGCAGAGGTTGATACGATTGTCGGCGGGCCAATTGCCGCAGCGCTTGAACGCCAGTTGGAAGAGCTCAAAACACAGCGGGCAGAGGCGGATAGCGATCCGGGCATATGGAGCCAGCCGCAGGGCGAGGAATATTACAGCTGGGCCACCAGCGCCTCGACCACGACCAATATGACGCCTGATGAAATTCACGAGCAGGGTCTGGAAGAGCTGGCTGAGCTGCAAGGACAAATGGACCCGATCTTGAAGGAAATCGGGTTTACAACCGGCTCTGTGGGCGAGCGGATGCAAGCTCTCTCTCAAGACTCGCGCTACAAGTTTGCCGAGGGCGATCCGGGGCGCGAAGAGATCTTCGCATTCATCGATGAGCGGATCGAGTGGATCAAGGCTCAGATGCCGCGCGCCTTCAACGAATTGGTCGATCCCAATATGGAAGTGCGCCGTATCCCGATCAATGAGGAGCCCGGCGCGCCCGGCGCCTATGGCGGAGCGGGCAGCAAGGATGGCTCAATCCCGGGCCGGTTCTGGATCAATCTGCGCACCACCGACCTGCACCGCAAATATGATCTGGCCGACCTTACCTATCACGAGGCAATACCCGGCCATGTTTGGGAGGGCGAGTATTCCAATCGCCTGCCACTGATCCGCTCAATCTTGGCCTTTGGTGCATTTAGCGAAGGTTGGGCGCTTTATGGTGAGCAGCTGGCGGACGAGTTGGGCGCATACGATGACTTCAAAGTCGGACGGCTCGGCTATTTGCAAAGCCTCGCCTTCCGCGCCTGCCGTCTGGTGGTCGATACTGGCCTGCACTCGAAGCGCTGGAGCCGCGAACAGGCACGCCAGTTCTTCGTGACACGCAACGGCTCGAAATACGAAGAGGTCGCGTCCGAAGTGGACCGCTATTGCAGCTGGCCGGGCCAGGCCTGCAGCTACAAGATCGGGCATAGCGAGATCGTGCGCCAGCGCTTGCGCGCCGAGACAGAGCTGGGCGATGCCTACGACTTCAAAGCGTTCAACACCGCGGTAATCCTGGGCGGCAACTCCCCGCTCGACGTGGTGGCCAAGAATGTCGATCGCTACATTGCGGGCGCGCGCAGCTGACCCCATGTCGTAGCTTTCGCGATATAGGAGTGATGCATGGAACAGATTGGCCTCGATCTTGAGAACATGCCGCGTAAGCCCCTCGCACCTGATCACGTGGAAGAGATCTGCAAGATCGGCGGTGAGCGCGAATACGAGGCGGGCGAATATGTCGCCAAGGTTGGCGAGCCGATGGACCGCTTCGTCTACGTGCTCGAAGGCGAAATCGAGGTCGTCGATCCCTACACCGGCAAGCGCAAGTTCGAACACGCGCTTGGCCCGACGCAATTCATGGGCGAAATTGGGTTCCTGTCCGGTGCAACAAACTACCTGCCGATGCGCGCATCCATGCCAACCCGCGTTATTGAGGCCCCGCGCGAAGCGATGCTGGCCTTGATGAGCCGCGTGCCCGAGCTATCCGATCACATCATCACAGTGTTTTCTGCGCGCCGCCGCAAGCAATTCGAAGACAGCAACGGGGCGGTGAAAGTCATCGGCGCGGATCGCGACCCCGCAGTGCAGAAAATCGAGCGTTTCCTGTCACGCAACCGCATACCGTTCGAAAGCTTCGACATGGATGCGACCGACAGCGAAACCGCCCAAGTTTGCGATCTGACCGGGCATCAACCCTCGGTTATCCTCGGCCAAGACCAGAAACTTGACGATCCGACCCCGCGCAAGGTCGCGCAATATCTCAACCTCGATCTCGATATCTGCTCGCAGCGCATTTTCGACCTGCTGATTGTTGGTGGTGGCCCGGCGGGCGTCGCTGCGGCAGTCTATGCCGGGTCCGAAGGGCTTGAGGCGATGGTGATCGAAGACATGGCCATCGGTGGCCAAGCAGGCACATCGAGCCGGATCGAGAACTATATGGGTTTCCCAACTGGGATCAGCGGCACCGATCTCACCTATCGCGGGCAAATCCAGGCGCTGAAGTTCGGCACGCGGTTTGCCATGCCGCGCCGCGTCGAGAAATTGGATCGGCGCGAGGATGGTACATTCTGCGCGACGCTCGACGATGGCGACGAAGTGCTGGCCCGCGCCATATTGGTCAGCACCGGCGTGCAATATCGGCGGCTCCCGCTCGACCGGCTTGAAGAGCTGGAAGGTGCAGGCGTGTTCTACGCAGCCACAGAGATGGAGGCCCGCTTCTGCCGTAACACCGACGCGGTGGTGATCGGCGGCGGCAATTCGGCGGGCCAAGCAGCGATGTATCTCTCGCGGGTTGCAGGCCATGTGCATCTTGTCGTGCGTTCGGGCAGCCTTGCGGCCTCCATGTCGAGCTATCTGTCGAGCCGCCTAGAGGCGGACCCACGTATCACGATCCATTACAACAATTCGGTCACCGACCTACACGGTGATGAGCACTTGGAGGGCGTGACTTTCACCGCGCCCGATGGCGACACACGGCAGAGCACACGTGCACTGTTCATCATGATTGGCGCCGCGCCGAACACGGCTTGGCTATCCGGGCTGGTAGCGACAGACGAGAAAGGATTCGTTCTGACGGGCGATGCGGTGGGTCGCCCATCCCCCTTCGAGACGGGCACGGACGGTATATTCGCTGTCGGCGATGTGCGCTCAGGCTCGGTCAAGCGCGTTGCCAGTGCCGTCGGCGAAGGGTCGGTCGTCGTCTCGCAGATCTGGAATTATGTTGAAAACCTGAAAGGTTGAGGAAAGTCGGCTAGTCTGCGCCGGGGAAAGCGCGACATAGCCGGTCCCCTCACGCTTGCCTTGATCGTCATACGGCGGCAATGCTGGGTGTGGAGGGACGCAATGACCAATACGCTCTATTTTGGCGACAATCTGCATGTGCTGCGGGATGAGATCGCCGATGAAAGCGTGGATCTGATTTATCTCGACCCACCGTTCAATTCCAACGCCAATTACAACATCCTGTTCAAATCGCCCGAGGGGCAAAGCTCCGACGCACAGATCGAGGCGTTCGAGGACACCTGGCATTGGAACGACACCGCTGAGGACGCCTTTGATGAGGTAATGCGCAGCGGCAATAACGACGCCTTTACATTGCTCCGCGCAATGCGCGATTTCCTCGGTGAGAACGACATGATGGCCTATCTTGCCATGATGGCGGTGCGCCTGATCGAATTGCACCGCGTGCTGAAGCCAACCGGCTCGCTGTATCTCCACTGCGACCCGACCGCGAGCCATTACCTCAAGCTGCTGCTCGATGGGGTGTTTGGGGCGACAAATTATCGGAACGAGATTGTCTGGAAGCGGACTAGCGGGCACAGTAGCGCACGACGCTGGGGTCCGAGTCACGACATTCTGTACTTCTATTCCAAGTCGAACGACTTTTGCTGGAATCCAATTCTTCAGACGCATGGCGACGACCACATCTCGGCGAAATACAAGACTTCTGACATCAACGGCCCGTTTATGGCCGCTGATTTGACCGGCGCTGGCACACGAACCGGAGACTCCGGAAAACCTTGGCGCGGGTTCGATCCAACCGAAATCGGGAGGCACTGGGCAGTACCGAGAAAAATCCCCGACGCTTTGGTCGATATAAGTGATTGGGACACGCTGACCTCTCAAGAAAAGCTCGATCGAATTGATGAAGGAGGAGTGATTTACTGGCCTAAAAAAGACGGAGGTTTCCCTCGATTTAAGCGATACCTCACAGCGGGCGTGCCAATCCAATCAGTGATGACAGATATCCCACCGCTCAACTCCCAAGCCCAGGAACGCCTCGGCTACCCCACGCAAAAACCCCTTGCCTTGCTCGAACGCATCATCGCCGCATCCTCAAACGAAGGCGATATTGTGCTCGATCCGTTCTGTGGCTGCGGCACAGCCGTTCACGCCGCCGAAAAGCTCGGTCGCCAATGGCTAGGGATCGATGTCACCCATCTCGCGGTCGGCCTCATCGAAAAGCGCATGCAACAAGCCTTTCCCGCAATTGCTTTCGAGGTGAAGGGGCGCCCGCAATCGCTCGCCTCGGCGCAAGACCTCGCCGAACGCGACAAGCATCAATTCGAGCTATGGGCATTGTCTGTTGTCGATGCCGTCCCGTGGAAGGGCGGACGCAAAGGCGCAGATGGCGGGATCGACGGCATCATCTGGTTCAAGCCCGATGGCAAGAAGACCGAGAAAGCCATCGTCGAAGTCAAAGGCGGCGGCACCGGAGTCAAGGACATCGGGCGTCTGGCTCAGGTGATTCAGCGCGAAAACGCCCCACTAGGCGTGTTCATCACCGCGCAGATGCCGACCCGCGCGATGGAGCGCGATGCGGCTGCGGTTGGCGTGTGGGAGAATGAACTGACCGGACGCAAACATCCGCGCCTGCAAATCCTGACCCTGGCCGAGATATTTCAAGGTAAACGGCCCGATATTCCCTGGGTCGATGCCAGCGCAGTCAAAAAGGCCAAGCGCGAAGAGAGTAGCAAGCAAGGCAAGCTGATCTAGGGCTTCCAACTCGCGCCAAAAACAGCAGCCAAGCCTGTCGCGTCAGTTGCCCACTTAATTGCCAGCGGCATCTTCCAGGTTACCGAACGATTCCCGGTACTCTCGCACATCCCGCTGCAACTGCGATAACAGATCGTCGACCGTCTTGAATTGGCTGTCCACCGCGCCAAAATTTTCAGCAACCTGATCGGCAATGCCGTTAATGTCCCCGATTTCCTTCGAAACACCCTCAGCGCTGGAGAAGGTTTCCGAGATTGCATCGGTGATCGACTGGATCAGATCGAGCTGATTTTCGACTTCCTTGCGGACCCCCTCAGTGCCCGTGGCAATCGTCTTGACGAAGCCCGTGAGCTCATGCGCCCCGCGAACCGTGCTCTCGGTCGCCTCGGTAATTTCCTGCACCTGACCTTCAATCTCTTCGGTCGCTTTCGTGGTCTGCATCGCCAGCTGTTTGACTTCATCGGCGACTACCGCAAAGCCGGCCCCGGATTCTCCAGCGCGAGCTGCCTCGATCGTGGCATTGAGTGCCAAAATTTGAGTGCTGTCAGCGATGTCGCGGATGAATTTCACGACTGAGCCGATCTTGGCCCTCGGTTCGGTCAGTTGCTGCGCGCTCACAGCTGAGTCGGTCGCCTTGGTCGAGGCTTCGGCGGCGGCTCCACTCGCCTCGCGCACGGTCTCATTGACTTCGTCAACCGCGTTGCAAAGGAACTGGATTGTACTTTCCGCCTCCCGCATGGCCGTGGCGGATTGATGCGATGCTGTGGCGACAGAGGCCGTGCCGCTCTGCAACTGCTTGCTGCTCGTGCTGGCCTGGTCAGAGGATTTGCGTAGCGAATGCGCCATCTCGGTCAATTCGGAGACGGACTTCAGAACCTTCTCTTCGAACACCTCAGCTCGCTGCGCCAGCTCGGCGGCATGCCTTTCATTCAGGGCTTGATACATCGCGTCGACCATTACGTCGGTTTCCATCGACAGCATCAGGTGCATCGCCTTCACCGCATCAATCAGTCGCTGCCCCTCCAGCCGCTCAACAGCAGTGGCGAGGCATTGCTCATACGAATAGGAAAGGATCGCAACGGCGTGCGAAGTCGGGACATTGTTCGTAACCATCAGGCGCCCGAAAAAGACGGTGTATTTCATCCATTGACCAGTAGCGGGCACGGAAAACCGATTGGTGAAATGGCCCATCCCATTGGCCATGTTCGCCTCAATGCTTTCGGGGGTCATGATGTGCGTCGTGGCAGGATTGCTCCTCATCACTTCGATCTGATCCCGATAAATCCGTTCGAAATCGTCCTGCAGCACTTCAAGCAATCCGGCCATAAGCTGATCAAGCTTGCGATCGGGATCATAGAGCGCCTGACGCCCCTCCCAACTGCCGAATTTGCCACTAGCTGCGCTCGCCGCCGTAGTAGCGACGCCCACCTGCGCGTTCATTGCGATCTCCCGAGGTTATTTTTAACCTTGTTCGGTCGTAGAACTACAAGTGTAAAATCTGCTGACTACTGTAGGGCTTGGATAGCAATGCGGTATTTCGGCGATGTCGC
>JBCBDF010000153.1:0-6103 GCA_038529875.1 Pseudomonadota bacterium
GCCTGTGATCTTCACCGCGCCAGAACCGAAATCAGGATCGGGATACTCATCGGTGATGATCGGAATAAGCCGCCGCTGCTCTTTTGGGCCGACCGGGATTTCGCACAGTTTGCCGACGATGGGGCGATAGCGTTCATCATCGGGGTGAACCGCGACAGCGCCATCGCCCAGCATCGTTTCCGGGCGCGTTGTGGCGATAGAGATGTAATCGCGCTCTTCCTCGAGCACGACATTGCCATTCTCGTCGCGCTCGACATAGGTGTAGGTCTGTCCGTCCCCGAGCGGGTATTTGAAGTGCCACATGTGCCCGTTGACCTCTTGGTTCTCAACCTCAAGATCGGAAATCGCGGTCTTTAGCTTGGGGTCCCAATTGACCAGACGCTTGTCGCGGTAGATCAATCCGTCATTATAGAGGTCAACGAAGGTCTTGAGCACAGCCTTGGTAAAGTGCTCGTCCATCGTGAATTGTTCGCGCGACCAGTCCATTGAACAGCCGAGGCGGCGCAGCTGCTGCGTGATCGTGCCGCCGCTTTCATGCTTCCATTCCCACACCTTTTCGACGAATTCCTCGCGCGAATAATTGGTGCGCTTGTCCTGACGCTCTTCGAGTTGGCGCTCGACCACCATCTGCGTCGCGATCCCGGCATGGTCGGTGCCGACCACCCACAGCGCATCCTTGCCGCGCAGCCGCTCATAGCGAACGACAATATCCTGCAGCGTGTTATCGAGCGCATGGCCGATATGCAGCGAGCCGGTGACGTTTGGCGGCGGGTTCACAATCGTGAACGGCTCGGCATCGGGGCGCTCTGGCCGGAACAGACCTTTCTCTTCCCAATGCTGGTACCATCGCGCCTCAATTGCGGCGGGGTCGAAAGTGGTGGGTAGGCTCATGTCTTCTCGCTTACGCTCGCTGCGGGTGGCTTGGCCGCAAATTTGAACAAAAACCCATACAGCGCCGATGGTGCGACGCAACGGAGAGTTTCGTCTTGAGGCCAACAGACTGCTTGTTTGCGCAGCGATTTATCCGCATAGCTGGCAGCGTTATGGACGGGGCCGCGCATTTCACGCTCGACGAAGACGAGGCAGGACGCACTCGATTGTTGATCGAGGGGCCTTTGCTGATTTCGAGCGTCGGCCCGCTCGATCACGACCTGAACAGGCTTTCAGACGAGCTTTCGATAATCGACCTGAGCGGCGTCGATGCAATCGATACCATCGGCGCGTGGGTGATGTGCCGTCTTGCTGCGCATCATGAGGCCGAGATCGTCGGGGCCAGCGAGCGGGCCAAGCGCCTGCTCGATGCGGTTGAGAACGCGGGTAGTGATGCCGATATTGCGCCGCCTCGCGTGCCCGTGTGGGAACGCGTGCCCGAGGCGATAGGCGAGCTGGTTTATGATATGCGCGCCGGGGTAATCGGTGTGGTCGGGTTTTTGGGCCGGGTGCTGATCGGCTTTGGCCGATTGCTCGCCAATCCGCGCCGCTTCCCGGTCAAATCGCTGGTGCGCCAGATGGAGCTGGTCGGCGTCTCCGCGCTACCGATCATCGGCTTGATGAGCTTCCTCATTGGGATCGTCATCGCCCAGCAGGGCGCTGTGCAGCTCGAACAGTTTGGCGCGGAGGCGCTCACCGTGAACCTGGTGGGCCGGATCACCCTGCGCGAGCTTGGCGTTTTGATGACTGCGATCATGGTCGCTGGCCGTTCTGGCAGCGCCTTCGCCGCGCAATTGGGCACGATGAAGCTCACTGAAGAGGTCGATGCGATGCGCACAATCGGTATTTCGCCGATCGAAGTGCTGGTGATCCCGCGCATCCTGGCCGCGACGTTCATGATGGTGCTTCTGGGCTTCTACGCCTCGATCGTCGCCATCGTCGGCGGCGCAGTCGTCGGTCAATTTGCGCTCGGCATACCGTTCTTCACCTTCCTCGAGCGGATACAGGAGGTCGTGCCGACGCATGATCTGTGGGTTGGGTTGATCAAGGCACCGGTCTTCGGCCTGATCATCGGGCTGGCGGGCTGCTATCACGGCATGCGGGTGCAGGGGAATTCGGAGCAAGTCGGCCTGCGCACGACGATGGCGGTGGTCTCGGCAATCTTTGCCGTGATTGTGCTCGACGCTTTCTTCGCGGTGTTCTTCACCGAAATTGGGTGGGGGTAAGCATGGACGATACGCTCCATCCCCGTTTCAGCGGCAATCCGCCCGTTGTGGTGCATGACCTCAAGAACCAGTTCGGCGATTTCGTGGTGCATGAGGATCTCTCGCTCGAAGTGCGCGAAGGCGAAATCCTAGGCGTCGTTGGCGGATCCGGCACGGGCAAATCGGTGCTGATGCGCTCGATCATCGGCCTGCAAACACCGAGCGCGGGTGATATTTCGGTGTTCGGGCGGAAAATCACCGGCATCGACCCTGATCAGGATCTGGGCGTACGGTGCCGCTGGGGCGTGATGTTTCAGGGCGGGGCGCTGTTTTCGACGCTGACCGTGGGCGAGAATGTCGAAGTGCCGCTCAAGCAGTTCTTCCCTGAGATCGACGACGAGCTGCGGCGCGAAATCGCCCGCTACAAGGTTCTGCTGTCGGGCCTGCCCGAAGATGCAATTGCCAAATATCCGTCCGAACTTTCAGGCGGGATGAAGAAACGTGCAGGGCTCGCCCGTGCACTCGCGCTTGATCCAGAGCTGCTGTTCCTCGACGAGCCGACCGCTGGCCTCGATCCGATTGGCGCGGCTGCATTCGACCGGCTGACCAAGGAGCTGAAAGAGACGCTTGGCCTGACCGTGTTCCTGATCACGCACGATTTGGACACGCTTTACGAGATTTGCGACCGGGTGGCGGTGTTGGCGGACAAGCAAGTGGTGGCGGTCGGCACGATCCCCGAACTGATCGAAACGGGCCACCCGTGGATCGAGCAATACTTCAATGGGCCACGTGGCCGCGCGGCGCTGGCGACACATGATCGCGGTGAACGGGAAGCGGGGAGGAAGGCCGATGGATAAGTCCATGGACAAGCGCGCCTTTGCCCGTTCATACAGGGGCGCAGGATTGGGGAAGCAGGCCTAAATGGAAACACGCGCAAATCACCTCTGGGTTGGAGCCGTGACGCTGGCGCTGCTGGCGGCGCTGGCTGCCTTTATCGTGTGGATTGCTCGGCTGGGGCAGGGCGAGCAGAACGAATATGACATATTCTACGCACAATCGGTGTCCGGTCTCGCCAATGGTAGCCAGGTGACATACGCTGGTATTCCCGTGGGCCAAGTGCAGGAAATCGCGCTGTCCAGGGACGATCCCGAGTTTGTGCGGGTACGCGTCAAGGTAAAGGAAGACCTGCCCATACTGGTCGGGACCGAGGCGACCATTCAAGCCAGCTTTACCGGTGTCTCGACGATTTTGCTCGATGGTGCGCGCAAGGATGCTCCTGCGATTACCTGCGAAACCACAGCCTGCCCAGAGGGCCGCCCTGTGATCCCACCGGGGCGCGGCGGGATTGGCGAGATTGTGGCCAACGCGCCGCTGCTGCTGGAGCGGCTGGCGACACTGACCGAGCAATTGAACACCATTCTTGGCCCTGAAAACCAGGAGCAAATTTCCGGCATCCTGGCCAACACAAACCGGCTTTCGGGTGAACTCGCGGCGGCTGCGCCCCGGCTGGAGGGAACATTCGCCGAGCTTGAGTTTGCGCTGCGCGAAGCGGGCGAGGCGCTCGATGCGTTCGAGAAGGTTACCGAATCGACTGACAATTTGCTGAATACCGAAGGGCCCGCGCTTTCGAAGGAGCTGCGCGGCACCTTGGCATCGGCCAACCTTGCAGCGGCAGAACTGGCTAAAACGCTTGAAGACACGCGGCCCGCCGCGCGGCAATTGCGCGAGAGCACGATCCCCAATGCCGAGGCGACATTGCAGGATTTGCGGGCGACCAGCCGGGCGCTTCGCAACGTCACTGAGAAGCTGGACGATCAGGGCGCTGGCGCACTGCTGCAGGGGCAGACTTTACCGGATTACGAGCCATGAGGTGGGGGCAGAACATGCACGCGAAACGCACATTCCAACTGGTCATTGCCGCACCTGCATTGATTGCTCTGTCCGGCTGCCTCAGTTTAAGCGTCGAGCCGCCCGAAAGCCTGCTGAACTTGACATCGAGCGCCAGCGCGCCAGCCGGGACGGGTAGTGCCGTTTCGGGCAGCCAAGCCATTGCGGTCTACACGCCCGAAGTGCCCGCGCGGCTGGATGTAACGCGGGTGCCGGTGACAGTCAGCGAAACCGAAATCGCCTATCTGCAAGACGCCTTTTGGGTGGAAAAGCCCGCGCGCCTGTTCCGCCGTTTGGTCGGTGAAACCTTGCGCACGCGCACCGGTGCCCTGGTGCTCGACACTGACGACGCACCGGTCAATGCGCCGATTGCCTTGCGCGGGACGCTGCGTGAATTCGGCTATGATGCGACGCGCTCTGCCGTGGTGGTTCGCTTTGATGCGATCCGTTCGGTTGATGGCGGGGCTGAGGATAGCGCGTTCGAAACACGCCGTTTCGAAGCGGTTGAGAGCGGCATCTTGCCAGAGGCAGGGTCGGTTGGGCCAGCGCTGAACCGAGCGGCCAATCAAGTCGCTGGTGAAGTCACGGAATGGTTCGCAGAGATGCCGGCAACCGGGGTCGCAACCGCAGCTAACTAACCACGCGACAGTTCCAGAAAATCCTGCGCCGCCAGGAAATCGCCGCGCCGCTTCGCGCGTCGTTCTTCGGCCTCGTAATCGCGGCCCCATAAATCAGCCTGCCATTCCTCTTCCAGGCATGCCGCGCGCCACAGGCTCTCTGCGTCGGCATCAGGCGCGCTGGCCAGGATCGCAATGCTGAGCGAGGCGGAGAGCGCCGCCATGCTTTCGAGCGCGGCGAGCGCAAAGGGGCTTTCGCCTTCGATTCGCTGGCGCAAGGCCGTGAGTGTCTCGGCGCTTTGCGGTTTATGGACGATCCCGCTCACCCGCGTGAAGCTCACGCCATCTTGCGCCTCTAGCTGGCCGAGCAGCGGTTCCCACACCTCCTGCTGTCGCGCGAACAGTGCATCCTCAGGATCGGCGCGATAGCACAGCGTATCTGTCTCAGCGTAGGCGATCAGTTTCGCGACAGTTTCGTCGCGCGCGCCGCTGACCACATCGATTGCGTAATCGGCCATGTCGCGAAAAACGAAACGGGTTGTGTCGAGATTTTCGCTTTGCTCGGACCATTCGCGCGCCATCGCCTCGGCCAGAGATTTACTCGGCAGCAATTGCGGCGTTCCGCGCACGGTTTTCAGGCCGCGCCCGTCCAGCGTTATCTGCCACCCCACATTGTCTTCTGCCGCGCGAATATCGACCGCGTCATAGAAGCGTTTCACGAACCGCCATCCTCACGTTCTTGCCGCTTCCAATGGCGCACCATCCAGTATGGGCCGAAGAAGAAGCCCAGCATTCCGGCCACGCTCAGCACGTATCCGGCGATGGCTGGAAAGCCCTCGATTACGCCGCGCGTCATCGCAAGACCCGCCATGAGCATGACAATCGAGCCGACGCGCACGCCATTCATCAGGAAAACGCGTTGCGCCGCGCGCCGCTCATTGGCCGGTGGAAACTCCTCGCTCACAACAGCGCCTCCAGCTGGGCCATGGTGTGGGCAACGCCCGCCGCGCCCGCCTCGGTCAGCTCGTGCGGTTCGTGATAACCCCAGGCGACCCCGAGGCTGCGGATGTTTGCCTCGCGGGCCATGATAATGTCGAAAGTGGTGTCGCCGATCATAACCGTATCGGCGGGCTGCGCGCCTGCTTCGAACACCGCCGCTTCCAGCATGGCCGGATGCGGTTTGGAAGGGTGGCGGTCGGCGGTTTGCAATGAGACGAAATGATCGCGGATATTATGCGCGGCGAGCACCGCCTCCAGCCCGCGATCCGACTTGCCGGTGGCAACGGCAAGCTGCCATCCCGAATCGCGCAAGGCGGCGAGAAGGTCGAGCATTCCGTCAAAAAGCGGCTCGTGCAGCAACCCTTCCTGGCGGCGCGCGAAATAGCTGCTCTTGTAGAATTCGACGACGTGTTTGACGTCATCCTCGCCCAGATCGGGCGCGAGATTGCGGATCGCGACCGGCAG
>JBCBDF010000154.1:0-6083 GCA_038529875.1 Pseudomonadota bacterium
TTGTTCCCTTCCTGTTCTCATTGTCAAGCCATGGCCAAAGGCTCGCACAAACTCCTCACCGTATAAATCCCTCGCATCCGCAAAGAGTTCCAGGTTTACCAGATTGTTAACCACGTTGAGCTAACCAAGGGCGGTGACGGAGGACATAATGAAGGACACCAAACTTGAGTTCGCTCAAGGGATCCGCATTCGTTCGGATCAGTTCGAAAAGCGCGCAAATGCGTTTTTCGGCGATGGGAGCCTTCGCACCGAGCTCAATGAGTTCTGGCAGCGCTACGGTGAACTGATCCAAAGCTATTCTTCAGAATTCTGGGCTGAGGCGGTCGAAGACATTCACGTCGACACCATGTCTGCCCTATTTGGCCAGCCGATGACGCGTGAGGCGGTTGAGGCAATATCAGCCCAGACAACGATCATGATCTTCACAGCCACCAAAGAAACCGACTGGATGAAGAACTTTGCCCGGCTTGGACTTGCGAGTTGGCTGGTGGACCGTGAAGAACAGATGGTCGAAACGCTAATCCGCTATTGCGATGGACTTATGGAAGCGGTTTCGAAGAACGCCGCTAATGTCGCAGACGCTCTGCCCGATCTGATGTTCATCAATCGGATTACGATGCTGCAGTTTGAAATCATCGCGAGCTATCGCGCCGAGCTGGAAGTGCGCTATAGTGAGGATGCGATCCATCGACGCGGCAATGATCTGGTCACTTCACTTGCCGAAAAAATTGACGAGTCTCTGACCATGTCGGAAAATGTGATTGAGGCCGCCAACAACGCAAACGGCAAATTCGCGGGATTGCGCAGGGATTCCACTGAGGCCGCAACAATCTCGGAACAGTCCACGCAGGCCATGCGGGATGCTGCCACGGCGGCTGGCGAACTCCAGAAGGCCTTGAACGGAGTGACCAGCAGCCTGCGCGATGGCAAAGATGTTCTTGCGGAAGCTGTCGATCAAGCTGCCACGTCTGCCAATGACAATGCCAAAGTTGTCGAGGAAGTCGCAGCGATTGAGCAAGTTGTGCGCACCATTTCGCAGATCGCCGACCAGACCAATATCCTTGCGCTGAACGCTAGTATTGAGGCCGCCAGGGCAGGTGCATCGGGCGCAGGTTTTGCGGTGGTCGCACAAGAAGTCAAAAACCTCGCCGGGCAAACGGCCAAGGCCACTGAGACTGTCGCCCAGCAAATTGGCGCTATCCAGGCTTCGTCCACGAAAAGCAGCGAATCTAGCGCTCAGATGCTTGAGACCACAACCAGGCTGCGCGAAACGAGCGACGCCCTGCTGACTGCGCTGAACGAGCAACTGGGCGAGTTTTCGCGCATCACCGATGCGGTGGACGAAACCGCGCACGGTGCGGCCAGCATTGGTGAACTGATATCGAATGTCAGCCGAGACACCGATGCCGTCGCTGCAATCGTCGAACACCTATCCGAAGTGTCAAACAAGACAACCACGCAACTATCTCTGCTGGTGGATGAAACGGGCGCATTCGTTCAGCGCATCGGAGCCTGAACGACTTTTCATACGTCGATCAGCCCGCTGTCCGTGCAAAGCTATTTGATCGCCCGGTTCAAGCGATAGAGCGACTTACGCGCACTGCCCTACAGGAAAAGTGAAGTTTCGCGGGCCGCGCATTCGCCTAGCGTCTCAGCCCTCTTTGCGAGTCTTCCCCCAAGCCCTTCGGGTCGCACCAGGGTTTTGTCGGTTTGCTTTCAAAGACACGGGCCCGGCGCGGGAAATCGCGTCGGGCTTTCGTTATTCGGTCATATGCAAAACGGCGCAGTCTGGATCGCGTTTACCGCTCCGGATAAATGCCCCGTTCAACTCCGACGAACTAGGTCAGGCTCATTCGCATTGCGCGAGTGGGCCCTTTCCCTTACTTGCGTCAGTGGAAAACAATAATTCGCACCCCGGAGACATTATGAAGGCCCAATTCCCGGCCCCTACCCGCTTGAAAACTCAGGCCGCCGCCCTTGCCCTCGCCGCCGCGCTCACCGCAGGCTGCGCCACAACCTATGGAGATGAAGGCGTGAACCCAATCGCCGACGCCCAGGCCGCCGCTGATTACAGCCCGGAAATACCCGAAGGCACCGGCTATTTCGCCGCCGACAGCACGCTGCCCTTCCTCGCGCCTGATTTCACCAAAATCAGCGAAGACGATTACGTGCCAGCCTTCGAACAGGGCATGGCCATCCAGCAGGCCGAAGTTGCGGCAATCGTTAACAACCCCGCCGCTCCTGATTTCGACAACACCATCGTCGCGCTTGAAAAATCGGGCCGCATGCTCGGTCGGGTCAGCCGCGTTTTCTTCGCCCTCACCGGGCAGGCAACGACCGATCGGCTGGATGAAATCAACCAGGAAATCAGCCCCAAGCTGACCGCGCATTATGATGCGATCACTCTCAATCCAGAGCTGTTTGCTCGCGTGAAAGCGGTCTACGACAATCGCGCGGCGATGGTGATGACGCGCGAAGACGCGAAGCTGCTGGAAGAGACTTACAAGGGCATGGTCCAGGCTGGTGCGCTGCTGACCGATGAAGAGCGCACCCGCGTCAAAGCGATCAATTCCGAACTTTCGACCCTCACCACCGATTTCAGCCAGCAGGTGCGCGATGCGACCGTCGCTGGCGCGGTGATTGTCGATACGCGCGAAGAACTGGCCGGTTTGTCCGATAGCGAGATCGAAAGCGCCGCTGCGCTCGCGGCTGAGAAAGGCCATGAAGGCAAATTCGCCATCGCGCTGCAGAACACGACGCAGCAGCCATTGCTGCCGAGTCTTCAAAACCGCGAAGTGCGCGAGAAGCTGTTCAAGGCCAGCGCCTATCGCGCCGATCAGGGCGGTGAGCTGGACACACGGATGCTGCTGGCAAAAATCGCGACCCTGCGCGCAGAGAAAGCCGCTTTATTCGGCAAGCCGGATTGGGCCAGTTACACCATGTATGACCGCATGGCGAAGGAGCCCAAAACCGCGCTCGGCTTCATGGAGCAGATGGTCCCAGCCCTCGCCGAAACGCAGCGGCGCGAAGCAGGCCTGCTGAACGAGCGGATCGCGCAGGACGGCAAGAATTTCGAGGTCCAGCCCTGGGACTGGTATCTCTACGCCAACAAGGTGAAGGCAGAGCAATACGCGCTCGATGAGGACGCGGTGAAGCCCTATTTCCAGCTTGAAAAGGTGCTGGAAGACGGCGTGTTTTACATGGCGAACAAGCTGTACGGCCTGTCGTTTGAGCGCCGCAGCGACATTCCGGTCTATCACCCCGATGTGTGGGTCTACACCGTGTTCGAAGCCCATGGCAGCGAGCTGGGCCTGTTCTACTTCGACCCGTTCCAGCGCCCCAGCAAACGCGGCGGCGCATGGATGAGCAACTTCGTGGATCAAAGCGATCTGTGGGGCACCAAGCCGGTGATCTACAACGTGCTCAACATCCCGAAGGCACCGGACGGCGAAGTGCAACTGGTCAGCTTCGACAATGTCGAGACGACCTTCCACGAATTCGGCCACGCGCTGCACGGCTTCTTCGCCGATCAACGCTATGAGAGCCTCTCGGGCACGGCGACGGCGCGCGACTTCGTCGAGTACCCCAGCCAGGTCCACGAGATGTGGGCGACCTATCCGGAGGTGCTGCAGAACTATGCCAAACACCATGAAACCGGCGAGACGATCCCGATGGAGCTGGTCGAGAAGATCCAGGCCGCGTCCAAGTTCAACCAGGGTTATGACTTTGGCGAGGTTGTTGCCGCCGCACTGCTCGACATGAAATGGCATGCGCTAACACCAGAGCAAGCCGCCGCGATCGACACGCCTGCGAAAGTCGATGCGTTCGAGCGCAAGTCTCTGTCCGAACTGGGCCTTGAGATCGACCTGGTGCCACCGCGCTACCGGTCGAACTATTTCAACCACATCTTCAGCTCACCGGCGGGCTATTCCGCTGGCTATTACAGCTATTTGTGGACCGAAATGCTGGACAAGGACAGCCGCCAGTGGTTCCTCGACAATGGCGGCCTGAACCGTGAGAACGGCGACCACTATCGCGAAACCGTGCTCAGCCGCGGTGGAACGATGGACTATTTCGAAATGTACCGGACATTCGCCGGGCGCGAGCCGGATGTGAAGTACATGATCGAAAGCCGTGGGTTGGGCGGCGAGTAACACCCCTCCCCCTAAGCAGATGCTGCAAACAAAGAACCTCCGGTTGGCTCATAATTATCATGTCGCCGCCGGGGGTTTTGTACTTCAGCTAAGCAGATTGCTTGCGCATCCTCGATCGCTTGGGCGCCGTAGCTCAAAGTACCGTCAATCAAATGGAGTTCGTACTCTATGACCCGATCCTTTGCAGTTCTCGCTCTTTCACTCGCGCTTCCCACCGGACAGGTCATCGCTCAGAATGGCGCCGGTGCCGATGCGATCACGGTTTACGAGAACGCGCGGGTCTGGAACGGAGAGAATTTCCAGCAGCGCTCCTTCCTTGTGCAGGATGGCAAGATCACCGACGCCAGCGAAGCAGACATTGCGGCGATTTCGGCCGCCTCGCCCAACCAAACGGTCGACCTGGCGGGCAAGTTCGTGGTCCCTGCCTACGCCAACTCGCATGTCCACATCACCAATGCGGCCGACTGGTCGAGCAATGGATACCTCGAGAAAGGGGTCTACTACCTCTGGAACCCCACCGTGATCGATCTGGGCGAAGGGGCGAAGGAGTATTTCGCGCGGCCCGATACGTTTGACGTAAAAACAGCGCGGGGCGGGATCACAGAGCCTGGCGGCCATCCCGAACGGCTATATGTCGAAAGGCTTGGCCCGTCGGTTTACAACGGGCGCACCGATTTCCTTGGCGACGCCTTTCACTATGGCCGCACCCGCGAAGAGATCATCGCCGCGCTCGACTTGCTCGTCGAACAGGGGGCCGAGTTCGTCAAAGGCTACCTGCTCAGCTCGGAAGAATATGAGAAGCGCCGCGACGACAACGAGAACTATTACGGCAATAAGGGGATGAACCCCGAAAACGCGGCTTTTCTAGTCGAGGAAGCGGCGAAACGAGATCTTCTTGTCACGTTCCATGTCGAAACCGCGCATGATCTTGTCGTTGCAGCGGAGGCTGGCGCGTTTGCGGCGATGCACCTGCCTGGATATGGCCTGTTCCGCGAAGCCGATGTGGCGGTTTCGCGCACTCTGCGGCCAGATCAAGCGGAGATTGTCGCGAATAGCGGCATGTGGCTAATCCCAACCTATGGCATCGCGCCCGCCCGCGCGGAACAACTCGACACCGATCTCGGTCGCAGTCGCGCAGCGCTCGCCTTTGCCGTGCAGCGGCACAATCTCGCTGTGCTGAAAGAGGCGGGCGGTAAATTTCTGGTCGGCACGGACGGGTTTACCTCGATCCTGCCGGAACTGACGCATATCGACGGCCTTGGCGTGTTCAGCCGCCCCGATTTGCTCAATCAGATCTTCACGACGGGCGCGACTTTGTTTCCCGAGCGAACGCTTGGCTGTCTCGCCCCAGGCTGTGAGGCTGATTTTCTGGTGCTCAATGGCAATCCGCTGGACGACCTAACGCAGCTGGAGGCGATCGAAATGCGGATAAAGGCCGGAAAAGCGCTCTCGCTTTAGGTGGTTACGAGCGCCCGCGCTCCGGGTTCACCGATCCAGCGCGCGTCCACTCCCCAGGCCTTGGCGATTGTCTCGCTGGTAAGCGCACTTTCGGGCGGGCCGTCGGCAACGAGCCGCCCCTCTCGCAAGACCAATACCCGGTTGGCATGGTTCATAGCGGTGGCGAGATCGTGGAGCACGATTACCACGCCCTGCCCTTGGGACGCGGCCTGCCTGAAGTGCCGGATCAGCGCGATCTGATGCGCGAGGTCGAGCGCAGCCAGAGGCTCATCAGCGAGGATCCAATGCGGCTCTCCCGCCAGTACGCGGGCCAGCAGCGCCCGCGCCTTTTCACCGCCGGAAAGCTTGCTGGCCGGGCGGTGGCGCAGCTCCTCCAGCGACAAGGCGGCGATAGCGTGCTCGACAGCTTCGGTTCCGCGATCCCTATGCGGCATACGACCCAACGCCACGAGGTTTTCAACGGCCACATCC
>JBCBDF010000155.1:0-6069 GCA_038529875.1 Pseudomonadota bacterium
ACCATGAGTTGGCGCGGCTTGCTGATAGCTGCGATCGGCTGGCCCTTCCGCTAGCTCATGAAGCAGCACCAAATCGCCTTTCCATTCGCGTGCGCGAACATGGTGCAGCGACAACGCTTCGCAGCTATCAGCAAGCCGCGCCAACTCATGGTAATGTGTCGCGAACAAGCAGCGGCAAGCGATCTTGCCATGCACCGCCTCCACCACTGCCCAGGCGAGAGCCAGGCCATCATAGGTCGACGTGCCGCGACCCACTTCGTCCAAGATCACAAAACTGCGTGTGGTTGCTTGGGATAGGATTGCAGCTGTCTCGACCATTTCAACCATGAAGGTGGAACGCCCGCGTGCAAGGTTGTCCGATGCTCCGACCCTGCTGAACAGGCGGTCAACCAGGCCGATGGTCGCCGCCTCTGCAGGGACATACCCGCCCGCTTGTGCCATCAGCACAATTAGCGCGTTTTGCCTGAGGAAGGTGGATTTACCGCCCATATTCGGTCCACCGATCAGCCACAGTCGGTCTGTGTCCGACAGGCTGCAATCATTGGCGACGAAACGATCATTCGTTTTGGAAAGCGCTGCTTCAACCACGGGATGACGCCCGCCAACAATCTCTAGCTGTGTCTCATTGGTAATTATCGGGCGACACCAATCGCCTTCAGCTGAGCGTTCGGCCTGTCCCGCAGCTACGTCGATCCGGGCGAGCGCCGCTGCTGCCCTTGCGATAGCGAGCTGTGTAGTAATAACCTTGCCTGTCAGTTCCTCGAAGTGCGCTTCTTCCGCCGCAAGAGCTCGCCCGCCTGCTTCCGATATACGCGTCGCCTCCTCGTGCAGCGAGATCGAGTTAAAGCGCACCGCACCTTTCATGGTCTGCCGATGGGTGAAGCCGCTGTCGGGCTCCATCAGCGCATCACCATGCCTGCTGGGCACTTCGATGAAGTAGCCGAGCACGCCATTGTGTTTGATCTTTAGCGCGGAGATTCCCGTCTCTTCGCGATATCGGGCCTCCATCGCAGCAATCGCCCGCCGGGCATTGCCAGAAACCTGCCGGAGCTCATCCAAGCCCGCGTCATAGCCATCCGCAATATAGCCGCCGCCTGATCGCTCTGTGGGTGGTGAAGCCACCAGCGCATTCTGCAAGAGTTCGGTGAGAACGCTGTGTCCAGTCAGATCAGGTAGCAATTGATCGAGCAATGCCGGTCTGTCGTCCTGTTGGTTTAGCGCACCATCAAGTTTCTGTGCATCGCTCAGTGCATCTCGGATCTGGCCGAGGTCGCGAGGGCTACCTCGTCCCGCCACCAAACGTCCTAGTGCGCGGCCCAAATCAGGCAGAGCCCGAAGAGCTTCCCGAAGGTCAGCGCGATCAATCGGGCGGTCGCGCCAGAATTGCACAAATGCAAGCCGCTCTTCGATAGCTCCTTGATCAAGCAGCGGCGAAGCAAGATCATCCGCAAGCTGCCTCGCACCTGCCCCGGTCACGCAACGATCAATCGCAGCTATCAGGCTGCCAGTCCGCGAACCATCCTGTGATTGCAGGATTTCCAGGCTTGCGCGCGTTGCCTCATCCATAACCATGCCGGTTGCGCCGAGCCGGGCGACGGGCGGTAAAAGCATAGGGAGCGAACCCCGGCCAACGTGGTCAAGGTAGCAGATCAGCCCGCCCGCTGCGGCCAGCATTGCACGTGAGAAATCGCCAAATCCGTCCAGCGTAGCCACATTGTGAAGCTTGCGAAGGCGCTCTGCACCGTCGTCGCTGGTAAACTCGCTGCGCGGCCTGAAACTGATATCGTCCTGGCCGTGTAACCAGCCCTCTGGCACGACCACTTCATTTGGATTGAGGCGCGCCAAATGTGCACCCAGCATTTCTGGCGAGGTTTCTTCGAGCGCGACTATGCCGGTCGAGATGTCGCAACTGGCGATCCCGATTGTCCCGCGAACGTCAGCGAGGGCGACAAGAAGGTTGGCACTGCGTGGTTCGAGCAACGCCTCCTCGGTCAACGTACCTGCAGTTACAAAGCGGACAATATCGCGCTTCACCAGCGCCTTTGAAGAGGGGGTACCTTCGCGTTTCGCGCGCTGTTTGGCCTCCTCCGGTGTTTCGACCTGTTCGGCAATCGCGACCCGGCATCCGCCTCTAATCAGGCGCGCAAGGTATCCTTCCGCCGAATGAACCGGCACGCCGCACATCGGCACGGGGGCGCCGCCATGTTCGCCGCGCGTCGTCAATGCGATGTCGAGAATGCCAGCCGCGATCTTGGCGTCATCAAAAAACAGCTCGAAGAAATCACCCATCCGATAGAACAGCAAGCAGTCTCCCGCTTCCTGCTTCAGGGCAAGAAACTGCTCCATCATCGGTGTTGCTTTGGCGGCCATTGAGATGGCCTAGCCAGCCTGCGAGCGATTCGGAATGGCCCTCTTGTTCCTTTCCCCTATCGTTTGCCGCAATGGCAGGTTAAGCGCGTTGCAAAATCTGAACAGGAGACCTCCATGGCCGAAGATCGGCAGGTGACTTTCACGACGCGCGAAGCGCTGTTTTATCACGAGACTATTCGCCCCGGAAAGATCGAGATCGTCGCTTCGAAGCCGATGGCATCGCAGCGTGATCTGAGCCTTGCTTATTCGCCCGGGGTGGCCGCTCCGGTGGAGGCGATCGCCGAGGATCCAAGCCTTGCTGCGCGCTACACAGCGCGGTCTAACCTTGTTGCAGTGATTTCCAACGGCACCGCAATACTTGGTCTTGGCAATCTCGGTGCACTTGCCTCAAAGCCGGTGATGGAAGGCAAGGCGGTGCTGTTCAAGCGGTTCGCCGATGTCGACTCTATCGACCTTGAACTCGCCACCGAAGACCCGGAGGCCTTTATCAATGCGGTTGCGTTGATGGAGCCGAGCTTTGGCGGGATCAATCTGGAAGACATCAAGGCGCCTGAGTGCTTCATCATCGAGCAGGCTTTACGCGAGCGGATGAACATTCCGGTTATGCATGATGACCAGCACGGGACGGCGATTATTGCGGCGGCTGGCCTTATCAATGCGTGCCACCTAACCGGGCGCGATCTCAAAGACACGCGGATGGTGGTGAACGGGGCAGGGGCGTCCGCGCTTGCCTGCACCGCGCTGATCAAGGCGATGGGCATTCCGCACGAGAATGTGATCGTTTGCGATCGGAAAGGCCCGATCACCCCTGGTCGAGACAATGTCGATCAATGGAAGAGCGCGCATGCGGTGAAGACCGATGCGACCAATTTGGAAGAAGCACTTGTGGGTGCTGACATCTTTCTTGGGCTATCTGCTGCCGGTGCCCTTAAGCCCGAATGGGTTGAAAAGATGGCCGACAAGCCAATCATCTTTGCCATGGCCAATCCGACGCCGGAAATCATGCCGGATGAGGCCCAAGCTGTCCGCCCTGACGCAATCATTGCAACAGGACGTTCGGACTTCCCGAACCAAGTGAATAACGTTCTCGGCTTCCCATTCATCTTTCGCGGGGCACTCGATGTGCAGGCAACCACGATCAATGAAGAGATGAAAATTGCCGCTGCCCGCGCCATTGCGGAGCTTGCTCGCGACCGCGTGCCAGAGGAAGTGGCCAGCGCTTATGGCAAGAACCAGAAATTCGGGAAAGACTACATCATTCCCGCGCCGTTCGATCCCAGGTTGATCGAGGTCGTATCGTCCGCGGTGGCCAAGGCAGCGATGGATTCAGGCGTTGCTCAGGCTCGGATCGAAGATCTCGACGCCTATTGCCATGCGCTCAAGTCGCGCCTCAATCCAACAACCGCGGTGCTGACTGGCGCGTATAACGAAGCGAAGGCCAATCCAAAGCGGATGGTCTTTGCAGAAGCTGAGGAAGAAGTCGTGCTGCGCGCGGCAATCCAGTTCCGCGACTTTGGCTATGGTATCCCCGTTCTGGTTGGCCGGACCAAGGCGGTGGTCGACAAACTGCACCAATTGTCTGTGTCTGATCCGGGCAGCTTCGAAATCCAGAACTCGGCAACATCCGAGCACATCCCGGCGATGGTGGATTACCTCTACAAACGCCTGCAGCGCAAAGGCTATACCGAGCGCGATGTGCGCCGGATGGTCAATCAGGAACGGAATGTTTTTGCCGCTCTTTTAGTGGCTCTCGGCCATGGCGATGGCATGATTTCGGGCCTTACGCGCACTTTCGCGCAAACCGCGCGCGAAATAAATTTGGTGCTTGAACGAAAGCCCGATGCGCTGCCGTTCGGCGTGCACATGATGATTGGCAAAAATCACACCACGTTTCTTGCCGATACCACGATCAACGAACGACCAAACGCTGAAGAACTTGCGCATATCGCCAAGGAAACAGCCGCAGTGGCCCGGCGGATGGGGCACGAACCGCGCGTTGCATTCTTGTCTTATTCTACCTTTGGCAACCCTTCCGGTCAGTGGCTCGGCAATATCCGCGAGGCGGTTGCGATTCTCGACCGGGAGGATCCGGGCTTCGAGTATGAAGGCGAGATGGCACCTGATGCTGCCTTAAATGCCAAGGTGATGGAGCTATATCCGTTCAGCCGCCTCTCTGCACCTGCAAATGTGTTGATCATGCCCGGGCTGCAATCGGCTAATCTCTCTGCCAAGCTGCTGCGCGAGCTTGGCGGCGATGCGACTGTCGGTCCGATGCTGATTGGGATGGAGAAACCGGTTCAGATTGTGCCGATGACAGCAATCGCGCCGGACGTTCTCACGCTGGCAGTTCTGGCGAGTGCCGGAGTGGTGGGATGATTAACCCACCAACTCTTCGATTGGCACGTAATCGAGATCATAGCCAAAATAGCGTGGGCTGAAGACTGATAGACCGGCTTCGGTCCGCCACAATGGGTCGCAACGAAAGCCAAGCACCGCGACTTTTTGGCCCTCAGAATAGTCGGGATTGATGATGCCGTCAGATGTTTCCAGATCAATTACAGTGATTAGGTCGGGGCAGGTCGCGATGATCTCACCATTCCGACGAGCGACAAGATGCTCGTTTTTGATCTCGGTCGTGAAGCTTTGTCCTGCAAAGTCACCACTTCCTGCCAACTCCAGGTCGCCGACCAGGAAACCATCCTCGTCGCGCCAATCGAAATTGCCGACTGTCCCCTTGAACAGCAGATAGCCGTCACCTTCCGCTCTCGCCGCTTCGATGGGGTCGGTTCCGGCGGCTTTGGCTTCGCGTACGACTTTGCCGATGGACATTGCGAGCGAGAGGCTGCCTTTGACAAGTGTTCCATCGGCCTTGGCTTGCGCCCCCGTGATGGGAGAATCTGCCACGCCGCAGCTGCGGCTCACGACGGCGACACTGCGCAAGATATCTTCCGCGCGGGTCGGATCGCCCAGTGTCTCAACCACCATTTCATCGCCAAAAGGGGTGGCAGCACCAATTGGAGTCAGTGGAATTCCGGCCACTTTGACCGAATGCTGATTGATCTCGGGCACAGCGCGTCCAACGGTGTCGGCGTCGAGTGCCGGGACACCAAGACGGGCCGCAATCGACAGGCCCTCGGCCAAACTGAGCGGGCCAATTTCGCCCAGTATCACGCCTGCGAACTTCTGGCCGATATGCCGCTCAAGCGCCTCGAACGCCGCTTGGACGGGCTCATCGACCTTGTTGTCGATGGCATCAAGCCTTGCCTGCATTTCCTCGCTGGTCGGGGCAAGGCTGGCTAGGCCATAGGGGCAGGCCACCCGGTCCGTATCGCCAAGGCTAGATACCGGAATTGTGCTGAACCGATGGCCAGCGGCCAAATCTGCCGCGATCAATTTGCGCGCTTCTGAGAGACTGCCACCACCGCCAGTCCCAAGATAGGAGCTGCCGACAAGGGCATCCTCAAGGGATTGTTCGTCGAGCAGCCGCCCTCCAGCATCAAGTGCGCCCGCAATCCGGTCGCCTTCAGATTCTGATGAGATTTCCTTGCAGGCTGAGAGCGCACTTGCTCCGATTGCCACACCTGCCAGAAACTGTCGCCGTGCTACCATTTATTGCCCTCCGTTGAAGACGGAACCTGCCGCAACGGAGCCGCCAAAGCAAATCTAGCGTTTGCGATACCGAAAGTACCAGACCTCGTG
>JBCBDF010000156.1:0-6038 GCA_038529875.1 Pseudomonadota bacterium
AACAAGGGCGGCAGCGACGAAGGCGCGCCCGGCCCGCGCGGCGATGATGGCTTTTACGCCGGCTATTTCCGCGATCCAGACGGCAACAAGTTGAACGTATTCTGCATGACGCAAGCTGGGTGAGCGATCCGATGGGAGGCCAAGGGAGAAGACAGTATGGGCGCGCGCAAACTGAGTGAGAGCTTCCTGCATTTGGGACTAGGCGCGACTGCCGAGCCCCAACCACCTTTTACGGGCATGGAGTGGTATGAGGGCTATGGCGCGCGCCATGGCGGAGACGGGCCGGAGGGTCGGCTCGTCTCGCAGCACACCTTCACCGAAGCCTGGCCGAGTTGGGAGATGCACCCAAAGGGCTCTGAAGTCGTTATCTGTACTGAAGGCGCGATGGAGCTGACCCAGGAATTCCCGGATGGCCGAATCGAGAAAGTGGCACTCAGCGCAGGCGAATATGCAATCAATCCGCCAGGCGTGTGGCACATTGCCGATGTCGAAAAGAGCGCCACGGCGATCTTCATCACCGCTGGTGAGGGCACGCAGCACCGGCCACGCTAGTATCAGCATCTTCGGCCCTAATCGGCTTTCGCTTGTGTGAACAGTCGGCCAAACCTGATACAATCTGCGACAAATCAGCCGGATATCGGGATAATCCTGCGACATGCTGGCTCTAGAACGGGTTTCATGAGTTGCGGTGGATGCGTCAAACACCACCCCCCTGATGAAGAAACCTCCTGACAGGTCTCTTTGGTTGGCCCCGCTTCCTCCCTGCTTGGGGCCAGCCAACGCGCCGCCGCAGCTCTCCTGAATTGACCCAATGGAGAAATTGTAATGCGTAAATTGACCCTCACTCTCTCGGCTGCCGCTCTCGCGCTTGGCGTTGGCGGTGCTGGAATTGCCCTCGCCGATCATCACGGCGGCGGCATGGCGAAAGCCGATGGCAATGGCGACGGTATCGTCACGCTAGACGAAGCCAAGGCACACGGCGCCGAGCGCTTTGCCAAAATGGACGGCAATGGCGATGGCGTGCTCAGCGAAGCGGATCGCGCCGCTAACCGCGCACAGCGTTTTGCCGAGGCCGACACCAATGGCGATGGCGAGCTAACCCCTGCTGAGATGACCGCTGCACGCGAAGCCCGCGATGCCCAGCGCGCAGAACGCCGCGCCGAACGTCAGACCCGCCGTTTCGAGCGCCTCGACACCGACAATAGCGGCACTGTGAGCCAAGCCGAAATGGCAGCAGCGCAGGAAGCTCGTGGAGAGCGCCGTCGCGGTGGTGATCGCGCAAGGCGCGGCGGTAGAGGTGGCGATCGGATGATGAGCATGATGCGCCGGGCCGACACCAATAACGATCAGACGGTCAGTCGTGCTGAATTCGATGCTGCTATCGAAGCGCGCTTCGCCCAAGTGGATGCTGACGGCTCCGGCACCATAACCGCCGAAGAGCGCGAGACCGCCCGCGAAGCTCGCCGTGCCGAACGCAGGGGAGCGCGCTGATCCCCGCTAAGATCTGACCAAGCAGCTGGCTCGCTCGCGCCCAATCACAGGTTGCGCAGCGGGCCAGCTCGCGTCATGCCTCCACTCAGACCATGAACGACCCCGCGCCAACCTCCATCCTACTCGTCGATGATGAGCCCACCCTGCGCGAGCCGCTGGGCGAGTATCTGACCGGACAGGGCTTTGCAGTGACCGAAGCGGCCAGCGCCGCTGCCGCGCGCGCAATGCTGGTCGAAACCATGCCGGACATTGTCCTGCTCGACATCATGATGCCGGGTGAAGACGGGCTTTCGCTATGCCGTCATCTGGTCGAGGCACGCGACCTTCCCGTCATCCTGCTCACCGCACGCGGCGAGGCAACCGATCGAATAGTCGGGCTGGAACTGGGCGCAGACGATTACATCGTCAAACCGTTCGAACCACGTGAATTGGTAGCGCGCATCCGCTCTGTCTTGCGGCGGGCGCAGCGTGGCGGAAGCCGGAAAAACAGCCTGCCAGACGAGCAAGACTGGCATTATGGCTTTGAAGGCTGGATGCTCGATCCATTGAAGCGCAAGCTGATCGATCCCGAAGGCGTGACCGTGCCGATTTCGACAGCAGAATTCCGCCTATTGCGCGCGCTGCTCGACCACCCTCGCACCGTGATGGACCGCGATCGTCTGCTCGATATGGTGCAGGGGCGAACCGCTCACCTGTTTGACCGCGCAGTCGACAACCAGGTGAGCCGCCTGCGCCGCAAGATCGAGGCGGATAGCCGCGATCCGCAATTCATCCAGACCGTGCGTGGCGGAGGCTATCGCTTTGCAGCGCAGGTCAAACGCTTCGCTCCCGACACCTTCAAAACCGACCAATGAAGCGCCTGCTCCCCCAGAGCCTGTTAGGCCAGGTCATGCTGGTTCTCGCCATCGGGCTGATGGTGGGGCAAGCGATCTCCGCAGTGCTGCTCTATCGTGCGGCCGAGCAACGCCGCGAAACGGCACTGGTCAGCGCGCTCGCTTTTCGACTCATTGCTGAAGGGGATCGCCCCGGAATTGAAGAGCGCCAAGCCCGCCGGATGGCCCGCCGAGAAGAGCGGATCGCGCGCGGTATGCCAGTACGCGATGAGCCCGGTCGCCCATTCGCACGGCGATTGCGCTTCGGAGTGGAACGCACCGAAATCATGCCAATCGGTGTCGATGAGCCGCGCTTTTCGGATTACGAAGAGGCGCTACGCGAGGTCCTGACCCAGCAAGACGTCGTCGTCGGCTATATCATCGTGACCCGGCGCATAGCCGGGGACGACCCGTTCGTTCAGAAATTGATGGAAGACCGCCCAAGAATGCGCGGTCCAGGTTGGGAGGAGCGGGGGATCCTGGTCGCCGCAGTCCAGCGCGCGGATGAAACCGGGTGGCTGGTTGCGCGGATCGCCGAGCCGCGAGCGCCGCGAAATGCCATCGGCACAATCGCTTTCCAGACGCTGGTGATCTTCGCGATCCTATTCGCGCTGCTGTATTTTGTGCTCCGCCGGATGACCCGCCCACTCGCCGCCCTGACCGCGCGGGTGAGCGACTTTTCGCGCCAACCGGACCGTGCCGTTTTGATCGAGGAAAGCGGTCCAGCGGATATGCGAAGGCTCATCGCCGCGCACAACACGATGGAGACGCGGATTGCCGCCTTGCTCGATGAGAAGGACGTGATGTTGGGGGCCATTGGGCACGACCTGAAGACGCCGCTCGCTGCCTTGCGCGTGCGGATCGAAAGCGTGCCGGATGAGACCCAGCGTGAGCGCATGGCCGCCAGTATTGAAGACATCACCGAAACGCTCGACGATATTCTCGCGCTGGCCCGCATTGGCCGCTCTGATCAACCGCCCGAGCGGGTCGACCTGAGCGCACTTGCAGCCAGCGTGGTCGAGGAATTCGAGGATCTGGGCGAACCGGTCGAACTGGGCGAAACCACCCGTCTTATCGCACCGGTTCAAGTAACCTGGGCCAAGCGCGCCCTGCGCAATCTGGTCAGCAATGCGGTGCGTTATGGCAAGGCCGCGCGAGTATCCTTGGTCGAAGACGGCGACGAAATAGTGCTGCGCGTCGATGATGATGGCCCAGGCATTCCCGCGGGCGAAATTGAGGCGATGCTGGAGCCGTTCACACGCGGGGAGACCTCACGCAACCGCGCCACTGGCGGGGCGGGATTGGGGCTGACGCTGGCGCGCGCTATCGCCGAGCAGCATGGCGGAACGCTGAAAATCGCCAATCGTGAAGACGAAGGCCAAGTGAAAGGCCTGCGCGCAGAAATTCGCCTGCCAAAAGGCTAAATCGCCAGATTTAACGCATCAGCCCGCCGATCAGGTTGCGCACAAACCGCCCGGCAATCGGCCCAGCCAGATCGGTCGCTATAGAACCAGCAGCCGAGGTGATCCCGGAGCGCATCGGGTTGGCGCGAGATTTCTTACCCAACATCGCAGAGGCGGCGGCACCGGCCATCCCGCCCGCAGCCACCTTCGTGCCACGTGAAATCGCCTTCTCCCAAATACTCTTGGTCTTGCGCGGACGTTTACGGACTTCTTCCTCTCCCTTTTCCTCAACCTCCTTGGCCGTCTCGGCGGCATCGACCGCTTTCGCAGCGAGCATTTCCTCCGCGCTTTCGCGGTCTACCGCCTCGTCATATTTGCCCTGATGCGGGCTGATCGACTGGATGATCGCACGCTCTTTCGCGGTCACCGGGCCTAAGCGCGATCGCGGCGGCTTGATCAAGGTGCGCTGGACAATGGTGGGCGCACCGTCCTCGTCCAACGTCGAAACCAGCGCCTCACCCACCTTGAGCTCGGTGATCGCTTCCTCAACGTCGAGATCGGGATTGATCCGGAAGGTTTCCGCCGCTGCCTTGATCGCGCGCTGATCGCGCGGGGTGAAGGCGCGCAGAGCGTGCTGCACCCGGTTGCCGAGCTGGCCTGCGACTTCCTCAGGGATATCGATCGGGTTTTGCGTCACGAAGAACACACCCACACCCTTGGAACGGATCAGGCGTACAACCTGCTCGATCTTCTCTTCCAGCGCTTTGGGCGCATCGTCGAACAGCAAGTGCGCCTCGTCAAAGAAGAAAACGAGGTTCGGTTTTTCTGGATCGCCGACCTCGGGCAGGCTCTCGAACAATTCAGCCAGCAGCCAGAGCAGGAAGGTCGCGTAGAGTTTAGGGCTGCGCATCAGCTTGTCGGCGGCAAGCACATTGACGATGCCGCGCCCTTGATCATCGCATTGGAGGAAATCGTCGATCTCCAGCGCCGGTTCACCGAAGAAATAATCCGCCCCCTGCGATTCGAAACTCAGCAGCTGACGCTGGATCGCGCCGACCGATTGCTTCGACACATTGCCGTATTTGCCCGACAGCTTTTTCGCGTTTTCGTTCGCCCATTGCAGCATCGATTGCAGGTCGCCGAAATCGAGCAGCAACAGGCCGTTATCGTCGGCATGGCGGAAGACAATTTGCAGCACGCCCTCCTGCGTGTCGTTGAGGTCGAGCAAGCGCGCGAGCAGCAGCGGACCCATCTCCGAAATAGTAGTGCGGATCGGGTGGCCCTGTTCGCCATAAAGATCCCAGAACACGACCGGATTGTCGGAATAGCCATAGTCATCCATGCCGAGCTCTTTGGCCCGGCCTTCCAGTTTGTCGGCATGCTTGAACTTGGCGCTGCCAGGCATCGCAATGCCCGACAGATCGCCTTTCACATCGGCGACGAACACTGGAACGCCGTTAGCGGAGAAGCTTTCGGCGAGCCCCTGCAACGTCACAGTCTTACCCGTGCCGGTCGCGCCCGCGATCAGTCCGTGGCGGTTCGCGCGGCTCAACGCCAGGTGCTGGTTCTCGCCATTGCCTGCAAGCCCAAGAAATATATCGCTCATGATTGGATGACGCCCTCTTCGTCGCTTTTGCTTGGAAATTCATGTGAAGCGCGGCGGCGGGCCGGTCAAGGTCTCGACTTGCGCCGCGCATGCTCTAAGGCTGAAAAATATGGGCGAAGTCACCCCTTTCATTCTGCTTGATGACGCGCGCGAACCGGCTGGCGGGATGGGCGAACCAGCGCCTGCGCTGGCCTATGAAGCACCGCGCGCGGTGTTTGCCGCCTATCGCGCAGGAGAGGTCGAAAGCGTGCTGGAGGAGGCGCGCGCCGCGCAGGCGGAACAGGGTGGATCGCTGGCGGGCTATCTTGCCTATGAGGCGGGCCTCGCGCTTGAGCCGAAATTGCTGGAATTGGCGCGGACCCGCAGCGGCGCGAATGGACCGCTGGTCTGGCTTGGCCTGTTTGATGAGCCGCAGGAAATTCCCGCGAAGGACGTGCACGGATGGCTGGCCACGCGCGCAAATGACGATTCCGCCGCCGCGTCAATCGGTCCGCTCGACCCGCAGCTTTCGCCCGGTGGCTACGCTGAGGCTTTCGAGATTCTGCAAGAGGCAATCCGGGCGGGCGATATCTATCAGGCGAACCTGACCTACCCTCTTGCCGGTTCCTATCGCGGCGATCCGGTCGCGCTCTACAGCCAGCTACGCGGGGCCGCGAATGCGGGTTA
>JBCBDF010000157.1:0-5986 GCA_038529875.1 Pseudomonadota bacterium
TATAACCGGAAATGACATCACCGGTTGTGATCGTGGTGTCGCCCGTGCCTTCGTTACGCGCGATAATTCCTCTAGAATCGCCATCAACCGCGCCCGCGCTCGTATCCACTTCGAGACCGGTTGTCTGAACGCCGCTTGTGACATCGATACCGGCCCCGCCTTCACCGCTGCCATCGCCTGAGGTCACATCAGCCGTGGTGATCCGTGTGACGCCGGTTCCTTCGTTTGAGGCGCGAATAGCGGCTTCATAGGAGTAGACCCCCGCGACCACAGAGCCTGCGCTGGTGTCTATTATAAGGTCGGTGGTGGTCACATCATTGCTAACGAAAATACCAGCAGCGAAAGTGCTTGTCACATCAGCCGTTGTAATGTTTGTCGCGCCAGTGCCGTCATTGTCGGCGCGAATGCCGTTGCTGCCGCTCGTCACCGAGCCTGCGCTGGTATCGATAACAAGCCGCTCACCAACGCTGATTGCATACACACCGTCTCCAGTGTTGGCCGTTACATCGCCTGTAGTAATCGCGAGCGCACCGCTGCGACCGTTCACGGCCCGGATCCCGGTGGCGTTTGCGCTAACCGTCCCGGCGCTCGTATCCACCGTAATGTCACCGCCTTGAGACACAACCATAGGGCTGGCTATAACATTACTCACCGAAACCCCGTCACCAGCATTTGCGACTACATCGAAGGTCGTAACTGTGATCGCGCCGGAGCCTATGGCGCCCGCATAAATTCCGGTTGTCTCGCCCGTTACCGTACCAGCTGTGCTGTCGATGGTCAGATCACCATCTACAAAGTAATTGACGGCCCGAATGCCAAGTCCCGTTGCCCCGCTCACTTCCGCCGTTGTGATCGAGGTGTCGCCAGTGCCGCTATTTTGCGCTGAGATGCCGGTCGTGGCGCCTTCGACAGTGCCGCCAACTGAGTTGACTATGACATCCGTACCGCCGCCTTCAGCTGCAATCCCTTCAAAGGTAGTGCCGCTGACATTCCCGGTGGTGATGTTGGTCAGTCCGGTACCATTGTTCTCTACGGCGATACCGGTGGTACCACTGACGTCCCCAACCGACGTATCGATGATTACATCGGTGCCAAAATTGCGCGCGTAGATACCGGCTCGGCTGTCGCCGCTCACATCACCTGCCGAGATTGCGATTGATTCCGCGCCATAATTTCGAACCGAAATACCGCCATTGCCACCTGTCACCGAACCAGCCGTGGTGTCCACTTCGATTTCCCCGGCGTCAGAGACAATGGCAATGCCGTCCGCAGACCCACCGCTCACATCGCCAGTCGTGATCGAAACTGTTCCCGAACCACTGCTAAAGGCTGAAATCCCAAAGACCGCACCAGAAACCGCGCCTGCACTGCTATCTACGAAAAGGTCCGTTCCGCCAGCGATACCAAGCGCGCCATTGTTTGCGTCGATGCCGTTCCCAGTCTCGCCGGTAACATTCGCCGTCGTGATCGAAAGCGCGCCGGTTCCGTAATTGCGTGCGTCTATTCCGTCGTCGGTACCGCTTACCGCGCCAGCACTGCTGTCTATGGTTATGCCGCCAGAAATAGCGCTGTTGCGAGCATAAATGCCATTCCCGCCTTCGCCAGTGACATCGGCGGTGGTGATAGTGGTGTCGCCAGCGCCAAGATTGCGCGTGTTAATTCCGTTAGCGCCGCCGCTGACGCTTCCTGCGGTGGTATCAAGAGAAACCGACCCATCAGCGCTGGTGTTTAGAACGGACACGCCATCACCTGTTACGCCGGTGACATTGGCTAAGGTTGCATCAATCGAGCCGTCATCTTCATTGTCGAGCCTAACGCCGATTGCATCGCCGATGATTGTGCTATTCGCGCCATCGGCCAGATTAATGGTGATCCCCTCAGCATTGATGACGGAAAGACCGCGTGTTCCGGTTCCGGTGGTATCAACATCAAAGCCATCTTCGATTTCGATGATTACTGGCGTTGCATTAAATCCACCCAATTCCTGAGTCGTCGTTGCGGGATCACCATTGTCCTGACACACAAATTCGCCTGGATTGACCTCGACGCATTCATCGATCGCCGCCTGCCCGAAGGCGGGGGATTGCGCGGCAAGCAGGGCGACAGGGGCGGCTGACCAGCGTAACAAACGGCGGGCGAGAGAAAGGGTCGAAGATCCTCGCCCGCCGTCTGCCACATCACTTGGTCCGGCGCTAACCAGACCAAGCTCAGGGGAATAGCTCGCTGTGATACCTTTGAACTTTGTGACACGCCCGCCGCGCAGCATCGCGGAGGTGCTCCAGCGCAGGAAGTTCGCCGCTCCGAAGGTAGGCTCGGCTAGGTTTGACCTCTCGGTCTGCGCGTGATTGTGGTGTGACATGGTAGCCCCCGGTTTTTTGACCGCCTTCGCGCGATCGTGATTGGTTTCAGATGTGAATTTAGATTTGCGGTGTCCCAGCGCCTGAAGGGTGGCGGCGCCGGGACTAGGTCAAGCGATTGTGCCCAGTATCGTGAGCCGACTATCGCTGAGGAGCTTGGCGCTGAGGAGCTTGGCGCTCAGGATGCTGGTCGAAGGTGATGAGTGACGCGACATCCGGAGAGGTCGGCGAGACAGTCATCGGACAGCGAAAATCATGGACCAGCTCGACATCATAAAGCTCGCCAATCGTGCCATCGATCCGGAACCAGTCGACGCACGCGCCGCTTTCGGTGTCAATCACTTGCACGCCGCACCACGGTTCGCTGTCAGCCTCTTTCAGGCGATGATCGAGCGCGAGCCCTTCGAAGCGTTTGTAGCGTGGGCGCGACAGCCCGACGAAAGCGAACTTGCCGTGAAATGAGAGGCCGCGCACGAAGCCGGGACAGAATGCGACGGGCTTGAACTTGCCCATTTTCGCTTTTCCTTTGGGCAGCTCGACAATGCCCAGCTCGCCGGTGCCGGAATTGAGCACCCACAGTCTGCCATCGTGCCAGCGCGGCGAATGCGGCATGGAGAGGCCCTCGCACACCACCTTGTTTGTCTTGATATCAATGACCACGCCGCCATCGGCGCGCCGGTCGCGCCAGCCATCGATCGTGTTGGATTTCGAAACGGCGGTTACGAACGCGGGCTTGCCGTCGCGCATAGCCAGCCCATTGAGGTGGCAACGATCTTCATCGACGATCTCGCTGACGAAGTCGGGCTTCCAGATCGGCTCAAATGAATGGCGAGCAGAGGTTTTGGCGAGGCAGTTGTAGCGGGTGTTGACGAACACGATGTCGCCAGCCTTGTCGATGCCCACATCATGCGCATCCAGCTGACCGGTGACATGCTGCGTGCGCGGTACGAAACAGCCATCATAGGTCTGATTGATCCGCTGATCGGGCTCGAGCACGTTTTCGAGCCGCATGATCTGCGCGCCCGCCGCCAGCACCAAGCGACCTTTGCCATCGGCACCAAGGCCCATCGGCTTAGGCATGCCCGATTGGTGCAGCTGCGCCTTACCCTGCGCGTTCCCGCCCAGCATATAAAGCAGCCCCGACTGGTACGAAGTAAAGGCAAGCGATGCGTTCATTTCGTGAAGTCGCCGGATCAACCCGCCCGATAGCGAGTACTCCGCCCGGGGTTCTTTTACCGATGCCTGGCTTGCGGTGACGCTTTGCGGCGGTTGAGCTGCTGCATCAGCTGCGGATTTTGGATGTGCCTGTGCCGTGGTGTTTTGCATGTCTGACCCTTTCAATGGAAACCGGGAATCGGCTTCCAGATGGATCGTTCATGACAGGCGACCGTTTGAACGAACGTTTGAAAGAGCGTTGTAACGGCGTTGTAAAAGCGTTTGAAAAGCGTTGTAATTTGCAAAAAAGCGTTGGAACCGGGGATTTTTAGGGCGATTCCAGAAAATCTCGCACCAGTTCAACGAATCGGGCGGACGCGCTTTCCCTCCCGAGCAAAAGGTGGTTGTTGCTCTCGATGCCAGCCAGTTGCGCGCCGGGAATACGGGCTGCGAGCGCGCGCCCGGTGGCAAAGGGTATTCGCATGTCTCCTCTGCTATGCACCACCAAGGTCGGGCATTGCAGCTTTTCCAGATCGTCTCGCACATCAATCCGTGAGAAAGCTTCGAGGAAGCGGACGGCATTCTCGGACGATGTCGTGAGCCGCTGAAATTCGTTGAACCAGTCAAGCTCCTCTGCGTTCGCATCGGGCATGAAGGTTTGCGAAAACACTTGGCGGTAAGCGGGATTTTCCATCCCCCATCCGCTTTCGGTCAGCACCATCACCGCTTCGCGCTCGCGTATTTGTTGAGGTGTCGCATCACAGCGCCAGCCCTGATCATAGGCACCGAACAGGATCAGTTTTGAAACGCGTTCCGGGTGCAGCGCCGCGTAGCGGATCGATACCGCCGCCCCCTGGCTGATCCCGAGAAGCGGGAACCGATCAAGCCCGGCGGCATCTACAACATTCTCCAAATCTTCTACGAACTTGTCGAAATTGATTTCTTCGACATCCCAGTCTGACAGGCCGCAGCCGCGTTCATCATAACGGATGAAATGGTGCGATTCGGAAAATTCGCGAAACAGGGGGCTCCAGACCGGAGCGTCCCAGTCGAGCTCGAGATGGTTGAGCCAATTGGCGGCCTTCACCAGAGGCGGCCTGGCTTCCTCTCCAACGCTTGCCCACGCGATGTTGACGCCATCTCGCCCCTCCACGAAGCGAATTTTCTGCTCAACGGGTGCCTTTTGATTTCGTGTGCCAGTTTCAGCGTCTGACAGCCTGTCGATCTCGAACTCAGGTGGCTCGATATCGGCTTCGCGGAAGGTTCGCTGCAGATGCCCGGCGAGGCCGGCGGCAGCGGGCGGCCCTGCTGCGAAATACATGCTTTCAAACGCCGTGACTGCGGCTCCGCGGGAGTAGGGAGAGATTCTAAGCCAGCGCTCCGCCCATTTGTTACGGATTGGCCAAGCAAGCGTTGCATCCCTTGCGAAACGCTTAGCGATGCCTCCGCGCTGTCTGGTGTAATCCTGTCGGTAGCCCTCGACCCAGATTGAGTATTCCGGATGGTTTGGCAGTTCGCATCCTTCCAGTGGGACACCGGAGGTAGCCCTCCATATCTCATCGGCTTCCTTCTCATCGGCATCAAAGCGATTGGCCAGCGAGTTGAGTCGATCCTTGTCAAAGACAGCATCGCTCGTATCGAACCAAACGCTGTCCCGGTCGGTCTTGATCGGCTCGCCACCCTCGGCATTGAGCAGTCCGCGCAGTTTCGAAAGCGACCACCGGAGACCGGCAAGCGGATTATCGGTGCTATCCCAGAACAAGTCGCACAAGGATTGGCGCGAGTGCTTGTTTCCAGTGATCGCGAGGTAAGCGAGCAAAGCTCGGGTTTTGCGGGATGAAGGGAGAGGCAGGAGCGTGTTCGCACGACTGATCTCAAAAGATCCGATTGTCTGAATTTCAAGCGTCATATTTTTTATCAAATCCAGATCGCGATCCCAAACTACGTGAATAGCACGCGAAAAGTACGGTCAAGCATATTTCTGACGGCAACCGTGCCAGGCAGCCGACACTTTCCGTCACAGGATATAAACTCTACCGCTGCGACGGCCAAAGGGCGATCGGAGACACCCCCAAGTTCGGCCCAAGGCCGCTGTGCGCGCGGTTTCCAACCCATGCTACCAGCTCTCAATAGCGCTACAATTCCGACTTGAAGCAGCAGCAGGCATGTATCGATTGGTTGCGGGCCGTTGCGATGCTCAGAAATAAGTATCGGGAATTGAAAAGCTTCATCGAGGGACACGCTAACGAGGAACTTGTCTTTGCGGGACGAGCGCAACCTGGGCTGAAGGAGATGATGACGAAGAGTTATCAGGCGTTTCGGGAAGCACTGCGATTGATCATCCGGCTCTTCGCCTTCCAACCACAAGCCACTAGGGCACCAGCACCGTGTCCTGCGGGGTCTCGTCCATCTCGGGATAATCGAGCGTATAATGCAGCCCGCGGCTTTCATGTCGGGCAAGCGCGCTGCGCACG
>JBCBDF010000158.1:0-5959 GCA_038529875.1 Pseudomonadota bacterium
CCTAGAGGAATTGCGGGCACTGTTTAGCGGCTACCTCGGCGTGTCCGGCTGCGGGGTGGTGAATTTCGACAATGAAGAAGCGCGTGCCTTGGGCGAGGCTTCTGTCTCCGATGGCGCGCGGCAGATGATCTCGTTTGCGATTGAGAATCCGGCAGCCGATATCACAGTGAAACCCGGCTCGATCACCCAGGGCGCGTTCTTTGTTGGCGCGGTAGTTGTCGATACGCGCACGGATGAAGAATTCGCCCTTAAGGTTCCAATGCCGGGAATGCACAACCTTTCCAACGCCTTGGCCGCGCTTGCCGCCAGCAGTGCTGCGGGGATCGAGATGGGCAAAGCGGTCGCGGCGCTGGCTGAATTTAAAGGGCTCGCACGCAGGTTTGATGTGATCGGGACCAGCGCCAAAGATGTTACCGTGATCGACGATTTCGGTCATAATCCAGAGAAATGCGCCGCCACCCTACGCACGCTGAAAGCGACCGAAGGCCGTGTGATCGCGTTCTTCCAACCGCATGGCTATGGTCCCTTGCGCCAGATGGGTGATGAACTGGCCGAGACCTTTGCCCGTGAACTCGGCTCGGATGACATCACAATCATGTGCGACCCGGTTTATTTCGGCGGCACGGTCGACCGCAGCGAGGGTACAGAGCGGATCATCAAAATGATCGAGGATGCGGGTGGCTCTGCCCAGCACATCGAATTGCGCGAAGATTGCGGGAAGCGCATTCTTGAAATCGCACAGCCCGGCGACAGGATTGTCGTGATGGGTGCCAGAGACGACACGCTCACCGGCTTTGCGCACTCGATCCTCGATGGGCTTGAATGACGGTCTATCGCCTCGCAGTGCGTCATGCGCAACTGATGCTGTTCGCGCTGCTCGCCACATTCCTGTTCGTAATCACTATCGACCGCATGTTCGGGCACTCGACCTGGGCGTTTGCGATAGCGATCCTCATCCTGATTTTCGCCAATGCGCGGATGCGGCATTTCAATTGCCCGCAATGCGGCAAGAACCTGTTCTTTCGCGGGCTTTTGGTGGTGCCCTGGCCCAATAAGACGTGCACGAAGTGTGGGCTGGAGCTCGATGGGCCCCAAGACCAACAAAATCGCTGATGGATGAGCACATCGCGCACGGCTAAACCGCAATGATGCAGCCCCGCGATTTCTCACTCGATACCCTGCTCCGCGCCAATGCCGCGCAATATGCGATCCGTGAGGCGAGCGTCGATGGGAAGCAGCGCCTGACCTACGCCGAACTGGATCGACGGGTGACCAATCTTGCGCAGTGGCTAATAGCGAAAGGCGTTGGACCGGGGGACCGGGTCGCGATCCTGCTGACCGACGGCGCGCCATACCTCACCACACTACTCGCCTGCGGGCGGATCGGCGCAATCGCCGTGCTGCTCAACTGGCGGCTGGCGCCCGGCGAACTCGCATGGATTTGCGGCAACAGCGAACCCGCCCTGACCTTCGTCAATCCACGGTTTGCCGACCTGCTAGCGGAAGCCAAGGCTGGCGAAGTGATTGAGGTCGATGAAGATCACGATCCGCAAGGCACGTTCGAGAGCATCGCAACCCGCGATCAGCCCGAGCAGGTGATCCCCGCCCTCGCCCCTGAACGCCCGCTCTACATGATGTATACCAGCGGAACGACCGGCAAGCCGAAGGGCTGCTTGCAGGCGGGCAGCGCCGTCGCATCCTCGGCGATGGGCTTTGCAATCCGGCGTGGCTTCACGAAAAACGAGCGGCTGCTTTCGATCAATCCGTTGTTCCATGTTGTCGGGATGCAGCAGATCGCGGCCATGCTCGCTTGCGGAGGATGCAGCGTGTTTGCTGGTCGTGACGATGATCCCGCTGCCGTGCTGGACCTGGTCCACCGTGAGGGCTGCACCACCACCAGCGCCTTCCCGCAAATATCGTTTCAGTGGTTCGGCATGGATGCGGTCCGAGATGGCACAATGCCGCTCACCAATTACACCGGCGGCGCCGGAATGGGCCAACCGCAAATGTACGAAACATTCGAGAAGGCGTGGGATTGCCGCGTCGTTGGCGGCTATGGCCAGACCGAGATTTGCGGCTTTGCGACCTTTATCGACTACCCCGACATGCTTGAGCATCCGCGCTCAATCGGATGGGCGATGCCGCATGTCGAAATGACGATCCTCGACCCTGATGGCAACCAATTGCCCGCCGGTGAGGAGGGCGAGATTTGCTTACGCGGCCCGTCTGTCATGCTTGGATATTGGCGCAATGACGAGGCGACCAAAACGGCGCTGGGTCATGGCTGGCTGCGCACAGGCGACCTTGGTAAACTGGACGAGCTGGGCCTTGGATACCTGCTCGGGCGCGCCAAGGAGCTGATCAAGACAGGCGGAGAGAATGTCTATCCGGCAGAAGTCGACGCGGTGTTCACCGCTATGCCGGAAGTGGCAGATGCCGGATGCGCAGGCGTGCCCGATAAAAAATGGGGCGAAGCGGTGAAGGCGTTTGTCGTGCTTGCTCCCGGAGCCGAGTTGAGCCGCGAGGAAATCACCGTGCGCTTCAAAGGGCAAATTGCGGGGTACAAACGCCCGCGCTACATCGAATTTGTCGATCAATTGCCGCGCGATCCCCTCGGCAAATTGCAGCGCTTGGAGTTGTCGCAGCGCCCAGTGACGCCAGACCAAGCTGCTTAACCCGCCGTTTCCAGCGCCTTCCGTCCTGCCTCTTCACGCTCGAATGCACGCGTATAGGCTGGCCGCGCGGTCAGCCGCTCGCGGTATTCCTTCAAGCTGTCTGGCACACCCTCATCCAACCCCACATTCTGCGCCAGGATCAACGCATATCCGACGCAAATATCCGCGACGGTAAAACGATCCGCACACAAAAACTCGCGCCCCATGAGCCGCTGCTCGACTTTCACAAGCCGCTTGTGAAACCACTTCGCATAGGCTTCGCCCGCTTCGGCAAACCCCTTCTCCTTCTCGAAGATTGCAAAACGCATATAGACGGTTTGCGGGAAGGTGATCGTCGCATCGGCATGGTAAGTATAATCGCAATATTCAGCGTAATCCGCCTCGCCCGGTGCGATTGCCAAGTCAGTAAAGCCGGAGCGCGTCGCGAGATAATGCGCAATCGCACAACTCTCCGTCATGCGAGCATCGCCGTCGATCAACAACGGAACCGTGCCCAGCGGATTGATCTCCAGATATTCCGGCGCAAGGTAGCGCGGTGGAAACGGCAAGACTTTCAGGTCGATATCGACGCTCGCTTCCTCTGCAGCCCAAGTCGCGCGCAGGCCGCGTGACCTCGCGCAAGTGTACAATACCGGATTGGTCAATGTGCTTCGTCCCCGTGGCCGATTTCCAGCACCTTATGCAGAACAAAAGCGATGATCGCGCCTAACACTAATCCGAATACGCCCGAGATACCTGCATAGGTGAGCCATCCGAACAACCCGCCCAGCGCGCCGGTGGCGCCCTGCACCGCATATTCGGCACCATGCGCAAGATCATAAAGCGCATGAATGCCAATCTCGTGCGTGCCGTGAACGATAATGCCGCCCCCGACCCACAACATCGCGACCGTCCCCACTACCGATAAAAGCGTCAGCAGCATCGGCATCGATTGGAGCAGCAGGTGTCCAAAAGTCAGCTCAAAACCGCTTTCCTTCTTCGAAAGATGCAGACCGACATCATCCATCTTCACGATCAAGGCGACAGTTCCATAGACGACGACGGTGATGACTATCCCGACCAGTGCGAGCGCGGCAGCGCGCACCCAAAACTCGTCGGTGATCGCGGCAATCTCGTTTAGTGAGATCGCCATGATCTCCGCCGACAAGATCAGGTCGGTCCGGATCGCCCCGTTCACCCGTTCGTTCTCGAATTTCACCGGGTCGGTGATCTTGTCTTCAATCGTCTTGCCGTGCTTCGCCCCGCCCAGCTTTTCCATCACCTTTTCAGCGCCTTCATAACAAAGGAAGCCGCCACCCAACATGAGGAGGTAGATGATCGCCTGCGGCAGGAACACGCTGAGCGCCAAGGCACCAGGCAGCAGGAAAAGCAGCTTGTTCTTCAAACTGCCCTTTGTGATTTTCCAGATAATCGGCAGTTCGCGCGCCGGAGAAAGCCCGGTGACGTAGGACGGAGTCACCGCCGCATCGTCAATAACCACTCCCGCGGCCTTTGACCCTGCTTTGCCCGCAGCGACGCTGATGTCGTCGAGCGACGCAGCGGCTGTGCGCGCAATTATCGACACATCGTCCAGCAGTGCGACCAATCCTGATGGCAAAATCATTCCCCTTAAAGTATTGAGCGCCCTTCCCTGCCGCGCGACAACGCTCAGCACAAGGGAGCAGGAGCGCGCTTTCCCCCTTGCTTTTGAGCCCAAACCCGGTATGTGCGCGCCTCGCCTTCATAGAGAGGCATATCAAGAAAGCCGGAGGGGCCCTGCGATCCGCGCAGACAAGCCAGCGATCGGCAAAACTAAGAAAGGAAGCGAGATGGCTCTATACGAGCATATCTTTCTCGCGCGTCAGGATCTGAGCCAGGCTCAGGTAGACACGCTGGCGGCAACCGCCACAGAAATCGTGGAAGCGAACAAAGGCAAGGTCACCAAGACTGAAACTTGGGGCCTCAAGTCGCTCGCTTACAAGATTGACCGCAACCGTAAGGCTCACTTCGTGATGCTCAACATCGATGCCCCGGGCACCGTTGTCGAGGAACTCGAACGCCAGACCCGTATCAACGAAGACGTCATTCGCTACATGACCATTCGTGTCGAAGAGCACGAAGAAGGCCCAAGCGTGATGATGCGCAAGAACGAGCGCGATCGTAAGCGCCGTTCCGACAGGGAGGACCGCGACTAATGGCACGTCCTTTTTTCCGCCGCCGCAAATCCTGCCCGTTTTCGGGTAACGATGCCCCCAAGATCGATTACAAAGACGTGCGCCTGCTTCAGGGCTTCATGTCTGAGCGTGGCAAGATCGTGCCTTCGCGCATCACCGCCGTTTCTGCGAAGAAGCAGCGTGAGCTTGCGAAAGCCATCAAGCGTTCACGCCATATCGGCCTGCTGCCCTACATCGTGAAGTAAGAGGAGAGACGACATGGATATCATTCTCCTCGAACGTATCGAGAAGCTCGGCACAATCGGTGACGTCGTGACCGTTAAAGACGGCTATGCCCGCAACTTCCTGCTCCCGCAGAAGAAGGCCCTGCGCGCAAACGACGCCAACAAGAAGGTGTTTGAAGCGAACCGCGACCGTCTTGAAAAAGAGAACGCCGAACGCCGTACCGTAGCCGAAAAGACCGGAAGCAAGGTCGATGGTGCAGAGGTCGTGCTGATCCGCGCAGCCTCAAACACGGGCCAGCTCTATGGTTCGGTCAATGTCCGCGACATGGTCGCTGGCCTGGTTGAACAGGGCCACGATGTTGACAAGAAGCAGGTCATCATGGGCGCTCCGATCAAATCGATCGGTATGCACGATGTGACCGTCGCCCTGCACCCAGAGGTGCATGTGATCGTGAAAGCCAACGTGGCTCGTTCCGACGATGAAGCCGAGCTTCAGAGCCAGGGTGTCGACGTGCTCGCACAGCTGTTTGAAGAAGAGCAGAAGGAAATCGAGGAAGCGGCCGGTGAAAACCGCATCGACCCGACCCTTGAGCCGGGCGAAATTCCGGCCGAACTGCTTGAAGACGCAGCTGTCGCCAATATCGAAGCGGCTGAAGAAGCTGACAATGATGAAACTGGCGATGATGAAGCTGGCAAGGACACAGCCGAAAGTTAATTAATCCCTTGCATATGGGCTCAGTCGCCCATTCAAACTAACAAGAAAGGCCGGTATCCAATGGGTTTTGCTCAGGATGCCGGCCTTTTTGTTCACCAACTCGATTTCGCGAAAGACCACGCATTACTGGTGGTCATGAGCGAGGCCGATTACCGCTCCGCCAGCTTCCTTGATAATCGCATGTTGCAACCG
>JBCBDF010000159.1:0-5956 GCA_038529875.1 Pseudomonadota bacterium
GCATCCTGCGCCTCGCGCGAATGCCCTTTGTGGGAATGGACGAAGGTGGGGATGCCTTCGAGTGCCGCGAGTTTAAGTCCGTCCGCGTCTGGCTTGTTGCTTGCCACCAGCACGATCTCATACGCTGCGCCGGGTAAGCGACTGGCATAGAGCAGAGCGGCCATATTGGTGCCGGTGCCTGAAATGAAGATCGCTATCTTGGCATTCTCAGCCACTATGCGTTGCTTCCCAATCCGATGTTGCCGACCATGTGCCGGCCGTGCCGGTTACGCTGCAACCGCGCGGCCCACCTGCGATTTCGCCAATGGTCAGCACCGTTTCGCCCGCTGCTTCCAGCCGCTCGGTGATCTCAGCTAGGTTATCGGAATCGACCGCGAGCACCATGCCGACGCCGCAATTGAAGGTGCGCGCCATCTCCGCAGGTTCGATATTCCCTTGCGCTTGCAGGAAAGCCATCAGGCGCGGCTGATCCCAGGCATCGGCATTCACCATCGCGTGCGCATCCTCAGGCAGGATGCGCGGAATGTTTTCGAGCAGGCCGCCGCCGGTGATGTGTGCCAGACCATTCACCAGCCCTTCGCGCACAAGCGGGAGCAGGCTGGCGACGTAGATACGGGTCGGCTCGATCAAGGCGTCGATCAGCAGTTTTTCCTGATCGAAGATTGCGGGGCGATCGAGCTTCCACTCGAAATCTTCCGCCAACCGCCGCACCAGCGAATATCCGTTTGAATGCACGCCGGAACTGGCGAGGCCAAGCAAGACATCACCGGGAGCGACCTTGTCGCCGGTCAATTGCTCGCCGCGTTCAACTGCGCCGACGCAGAAGCCCGCCAAGTCGTAATCGCCCGGCGCGTACATGCCCGGCATCTCGGCGGTTTCCCCTCCGATAAGCGCGCAGCCGGCCTGTTTGCAGCCATCGGCAATACCCGCGACCACGCGTTCGGCGATCCCGTTTTCTAGCTTCCCGGTGGCGAAGTAATCGAGGAAAAACAGCGGCTCTGCGCCCTGTACGATCAAGTCGTTGACACACATGGCGACCAGATCGATTCCGACCGTGTCATGGCGGTCATGCTCGATCGCCAGTTTCAGCTTCGTACCAACTCCGTCATTCGCAGCGACCAGCAGCGGATCGGTATACCCTGCCGCTTTGGGGTCGAAGAACCCGCCAAAGCCGCCCAGCTCGCTGGTTGCGCCTGGACGCGCAGTGGATTTTGCCAAGGGACCAATTGCTTTGACGAGGGCATTGCCCTCGGCAATTGAAACGCCAGCTTGCTCGTAAGTGTAGCCGCCAGAGGCCGCCTTGTCGGTTGTCATGGGTTTTTCTCAACTTCTTTCGTCAGCGGTTTAGCCTTTCGCGCTTGGAATTCCACTCGCCTTTAGGCAAAAGGCAACCCGTTTTCCCCGATGAGCGTCTTTTCTGCCTCGACCGGCCCCAAGCCGACCATTCAGCTACCGCGCTGGAACCGTGCATTTTCGCGCGTTCCGGCCGTGTTTGGGGTGTTTGCATTGCTGAGCATTGGCCTTGCCATTGCGCTGGCGCAGGTCACCGGTGATCGCGGTATTGCCCCGACTGCATCGTCAAGCGACGTCGATGTGCGCGGGATCGAGGTCGATGAGCGCGGCGATACTGGTGAGGAAGCGCGTGAGAAGGCCTGGAAGCAGGCCCAGCGTGAGGCGTGGCAGAAAGTTGGCGGGCCTTCTATCTCGGACAGCCAGCTCGCCGGGATGGTTTCTGCCATTGTGATCGAGCGAGAGCGGATCGGGCCGAAGCGCTACATTGCAACTTTGGGCGTGATTTTCGACCGGCAAAGGGCCGGGCGCTATCTCGGCGGCGAGTCGCGCCGGCGCAGCTCCGCCCCGATGCTGGTCATGCCCGTTTCGGAGAGCGGCGGTGCGTACACGATTTTCGAAGTGCGCAACCCGTGGCAGCGTGCCTGGGCTGAATTCAATCCGGGCAACAGCCGGATCGATTATGTCAGGCCAAGTGGGGCGGGCGGGGATTCGCTGCTGCTCAATTATGGTCAGGTCAGCCGCCGCAGCCGCGCGTGGTGGCGCGCCATTCTGGACCAGTATAGCGCTGCTGATGTGCTCGTGCCGAGCGTCAGCCTGTCGCATCAATATCCTGGCGGGCCGATTTCGGGTACATTCACGGCACATTATGGTCCTGATGCGACCTATCTCGATGGCTTTTCGCTTACGGCTGACAATCCGCGTGAATTGCCGGGCATGCTCTCGCAGGCGGTTGAGCGCTTTGACAGCATTTTCGAGCAGGCGCTGGTTGATGGCAAGTTGCGGCCCGACCCCACCTTGCGGGTCGGTGGGTCGGGGCAAGTCGATCCCGCATTACAACGCCTGATGGAGATTGGCCGCGCGATCCGTGCCCGCGAAGAAGCGGCGAGAACAGCTGCTGCCAATCCCGATGCAGTGGGTACACCGACACCCGCACCGACTGACACACCAACAGTCGTACGTTCTTATGTCGTCCAGTTCGCGACCCCCGATGCCGCCAGCTTTGACGCTGCCATTGGCGCTGTGCGCGGCACGGGCGGTGTTCGTGGCACCGCTGTCACCAGCACGGCGATTGGCGGCACCTCGGTAATGAGCGTAACCTATGGCGGGTCGCTGGATGAACTTGCGGCGGCGTTGCGCGCCCGCGGCTTCAATGTCCGCCAAGGTGCCAACGCGCTTGCCATCAGCCGCTAGACCGGCGTTTTTCCGATGTCGCAGATTGCTCTTCCGTTCGAATCGCGCAGTCAGGGAGACCCGACGCGCCTTGTTGTGGGCAACGCCAATGCGCACGTGGTCGAGGCACTTGGCGATCCCTCGCACTGGCCATTTCGCACCGCAGTGCTGACCGGGCCGCAGCGATCGGGCAAAACGCTGCTCGGGCGTTGGGCCGAGGGGCAGGGTATCCTGGTGATCGACGAAGCAGACAGTCAACACGAGACCGAATTGTTTCACCGCTGGAATGCGGCGCAGGAAAGCGGCACGCCTTTATTGCTTATCGCCGATACGCAACCGTGGGAGATCAAGCTGCCAGATTTGCGCTCACGCCTTGGCGGGTCGCTCCAGCTCGAAATTGGGGAGCCGGATGACGATATGGCCGGGCAATTGATCGAGGCGATTGCGGCGCAGCGCAGCCTCTCTTTAGCCGCTGGAGCTGCTGATTACCTGGTTCCGCGCACTACGCGAAGCTTTGCTGCATTAGAACGGCTTGTGATCGCCATTGATCGGATCAGCCTTGAACGCCAAGTGCCCGCTACCATGTCTGTCTGGCGCGACGCGCTGGAGGCGACTCTCGGCCCGGAGCAGCAAAGCCTGCTATGATGCGATTTGCATAATGCGGGCTTTTGGTGGAAGGAGTATAGCATGTTCGACCGGTTGAAATCCTATCTGGACTCGATCCGTGCGCGCGATCCGGCTCCACGATCGCGCTGGGAAATCCTCCTTTATCCAGGCGTTTGGGCGGTATTCTTCCATCGAATTGCGAGCTGGCTGTTCGAGGCGAAGCTGTACTTTCTCGCCCGGTTTGTGAACCATTTTTCGCGTTTTTTGACCGCGATTGATATTCATCCCGGTGCACGTATCGGCAGGAATTTCTTCATCGATCATGGCTTCACAGTGATCGGGGAAACCGCCGAAATCGGCGATAATGTGACGATCTATCAGTGCGTGACGCTGGGCGGCACCAACCCCACCAATGGCGAAGGGGGCAAGCGTCACCCGACTCTGCTCGACAATGTGATTATCGGATCAGGGGCGCAGATTATCGGCCCTATCACGGTTGGTACGCGGGCCCGTGTCGGTGCCAATGCCGTTGTTACCGAAGATGTGCCGGAGGGCGCGACCATGATTGGCCTGAAGGCGCGCTCGACTCTGGTGCCGGCTGAGGAATGGATTAAGGAATTCACCCCGTATGGTACGCCCAGTTGCGAAGATGCGGAGGGTAACCGGGTCGATTGCATCGAAAAACTTGAAAATGAACTTGCCGCGCTGAGAGCCGAGATGCAGGTGATTAAACGTGCGGCTTTGCCTAACAATGCGCCTGACGAAATCCCCGAACCTGTAGCCAAGCGAAGCGGAACCACTGACGGATGAAGTCTGGCACCGGCTTGACCGGATCAGTTCTAGCATTCCCGCGGCGCGTGCCTATTGGTTCTGTGGGACAGGTCGGGTTTGAGCGCGAAGAGCTGCAACGCATCCTCGATCTCTATGGCCGGATGGTCGCAGCCGGTGAATGGCGCGATTACGCGATGGATTTCGATAAGAACGCCGCGACGTTCTCAGCCTTTCGCCGGGCCGCCGAACGCCCGCAAACGCGAATCGAAAAACGCCCCAGCATGCGCAACAAGCAGGGCATGTGGACGCTTTTTGGCGAGCATGGACAGACGCTCAAACGTGGGCATGACCTGGCCAATGTCCTCGCCCCGGTCGAGCGGCGATTGGTGAAGGCGGTCGAGGATTAGGTCGAGGCAACAAAAACCCGGCCAAACCGTGATGATTGGTTGGCCGGGTCTTTAAGTTCCTGAGTATTTGCTGAGGATTTAGCCTCGAGCGCTGCCTGGGCCGGTGCCGGTGACTTTCTGCATCGCTTTCAGGATTGCGCCCGACTGTTCGTTGCCCGATTGCGGGGCGACCAGGTTTGAGAAGTCGCTGATGTCGTCCCAACGATCCGCAAAGCCTTCAACCGTGCGCTCACCATCGGGAAGCCACACGGCGTCGTTCATCACGGTCCAGGCCGAGTGATAGCCGCCAGCACCCGCGCCGACGATGGCGTTGGTCGGAGCGTCTTCGCTTACCAGGAAAAGTGCAGCCGGGACGACGTTTACCGGATCGAACAGTTTGAAGGCTTCTTCTGGGAAGAGATCTTCGGTCATGCGCGTGCCGGCAACCGGCGACAGGGTGTTGCAGCGAATGTTGTACTTCGCGCCTTCGAGCTGCAGCGTCTTGGTGAGGCCAGCCAGACCAAGCTTGGCCGCGCCGTAGTTTGCCTGGCCAAAATTGCCGAACAGGCCGGTTGAGGATGCGGTCATCAGCACGCGGCCATAGCTTTGCTCACGGAAGGTTTCCCAGCATGCCTTGGTGACGAATGCGGAGCCAGTGAGGTGAACCTTGAGAACGAACTCAAAGTCTTCCGGGCTCATCTTGGCGAAGGTCTTGTCGCGCAGGACGCCGGCATTGTTGATGAGGACGTGGACGCCGCCCCATTTTTGTTTCGCGTCGGCGACCATCTTTTCCATCTGGTCGTATTCGGTAACCGAGCCGCCATTGGAGACCGCTTCGCCGCCCATCTTTTCGATTTCTTCGACAACCTGCAGCGCCATATCGGAATGGCCGGTGCCATCGCGCGAACCGCCCAGATCGTTTACCACGACCTTCGCGCCGCGACGAGCGAGTTCGAGCGCATATTCGCGGCCCAGACCACCACCAGCGCCGGTGACGATTGCAACCTTATCCTTGAAATCGATGCTCATGGGATTTGTCTCCTGCAATTGAATTGGTTGGCGCGGTTTACGCGCGCGTAAGCTTTATTTGTGCGCGCTGCGTGGCAGTTTCTCCGCTGCGTTGCAACACCGCCATTCGCCAGCCTCGAATGCCGTAAGGTCAGATCATTTCCATTACAGCGATTCCAAGGCGGAAATCAGGCCGTGGAACGAATCGATCACGGCATCGCCGCCCAGCTCGTGCGGCGGCTTGTCGCAATAGCCATAGGCAGCGATGATCACCGGCACGCCTGCACCCTTGGCCGCGGCGACATCGTAAGTGCTGTCACCGACAAAGGCGAAGGAGCCGCCACCGCATACCTTGCGCGCGGCGATAACCGGCTCAGGGAACGGCTTGGAAAGGTATTTGCCATTGGCGCCTTTGCCCATGCTGTCGCCGCCGATGATTCTCACAAAACGGTCGGCCAGCCCGAGGGTACTGAGGATGTTAGTCGCGAACTCCTCAAACTTGT
>JBCBDF010000160.1:0-5944 GCA_038529875.1 Pseudomonadota bacterium
CACCACCGCCACCTCCTCCGCCGCCATCGACGAATTTCGATACGGCTGAATTTCGCCGCTCGGACGGGCCGGGCTTTCACGGAGCAGTTTCCGCATGGGAGCAGGGGATTACGGGTGATGGCGAAATCATCGCCATCATCGACACAGGCATCGATACCGACAGCCCCGAATTTGTCGGGCGGGTCAGTTCCAATTCCGCCGATGTGGTGAGCAATCGCGGCGTCGATCCTGAGGATGACCATGGTACCAATGTCGCGCTGGTCGCGGCTGGCGGGCGGGATGACACCGGTGTGCTTGGCATTGCGTTTGATGCCGAAATACTGGCTGTGCGCGCCGACAGCGTTGGATCGTGCGGCATGGACACCCCGCAAGACGCTTCGCTTGGTTGCCAGTTTGCCGATAGTGCGATTGCCGATGGCATTGACCTTGCCGTGTCCTCCGGCGCGGTGGTGGTGAATATCAGCCTTGGCGGTGGTCGAGCTTCCGCTAGCGTGCGCGATGCTGTTCTCCGCGCATCGAATGCCGGTGTTGTCGTGGTCGTTTCCGCTGGCAATGCGGGGGACGGCTCGGACCCCGACATCGACCCCGATCAGCCCGATCCCTTTGCGTCCAGCCTTCAGGCAGCGGGGAATGGCAATGTTATTATTGTTGGGTCGGTCGATGAGAACGGAGACATATCCGACTTCACCAATCGCGCCGGCGATTTCGCCACATCCTACCTCAATGCTCGGGGCGAACGGATTTGCTGCGTCTATGAAAATGGCGAAGTATTCGTCGAAGATATCAATGGGCAGAGCTTTGTAACGCTGTTTTCCGGCACCAGCTTCGCCGCGCCCCAGGTGTCGGGCGCGGTTGCCTTGCTGGCGCAGGCATTCCCCAATCTGACGGGTCAGGAGATTGTCGAAATCCTGCTCGATAGCGCAAGCGATGCGGGTGCCAGTGGGATCGATGTGGTCTTTGGTACTGGCATTCTCGATATCGCTGCCGCGGTCGCACCTGCGGGTACGACCACTATGGCAGGCACCAGCTCAGTTCTGGCGCTGGCCGATGACGCCCTTATCGGCTCTGCCGCAATGGGCGATGCGCTGGATCGGGCGAGCCTTAGCACTATCGTCACCGATAAATATGATCGGGCTTACACATATGAGCTGGGCAGCCGAACGCGCAATTCAGCGCAGGTCCAGCGGCTGCGCGGTGTGGTGGAACGCGGAGGCATCACTATCGGCGGGTCGAGCGATGCCGTATCGATGGCTTTCACCGTTGCCGAGGGGCCGCGCGCAGGCGGGCTCGGTTGGGCTCAGCAACTGCAATTATCTGCTGAGGATGCAAAGGCAGCGCGGGTGCTGGCCGCCCGTGTCGCGGCTAGAATCGCACCGGACGTCCAGCTCGGCTTCGCTCTGTCGCAAGGCGCAGGTGGGCTTGTTGCGCAAATGCAGGGGGCCAAGCGTCCCGCATTCCGCATCGCTCCGCAGGCGAGCGGCGATGATGGCTTCTTTCAGAGCAGCGAGATTGCGCTCGCGGCGCGTCATCAAGTCGGCCCTTGGGGACTCACGATCTCGGCCGATCGCGGCGATGCCTGGCTGGGTGCAGACCGTCAGGCAGGCGATGTTGTCACCGGTGTGCGCGAGCGGCGCCCGACCTCCAGTATCGGGCTTGCCGCAGATCGCGAAATTGCCGGGGTGGAGACGATATTCTCGCTCACCTGGATGCAGGAAGACGACACCTTGCTCGGCGCGCATTTCCATAATGCGCTGGGCGTTCGGGGCGCGAACAGCCTGTTCCTCGATGCCGAACTTGGTCACGAACTCGCGCGTGGGTGGCGCGTTGGCGCTGCCTATCGCCACGGTTTCACCCGCCCGCGTGGCAATTCGCTGGTCGGCGATGGATCACAAATTTCGAGCCAGGCGTGGTCATTCGACGTTACGCGGTATGGCGCACTAGTTACGGGCGACAGCTTGGGCCTGCGCATCAGCCAGCCTTTGCGCGTGAATGGCGGCGCGCTGAATTTCAACCTGCCGATTGCCTATGACTACGCCACCGAAAGCGCGATTTTCGGCCAGCGGCGGCTCTCGCTCAGGCCCGAGGGGCGCGAAGTGATGGGCGAGTTGGCATGGCAGGGACCGTTCCTGTTCGGGCGTGCTGGCGCGAGCCTGTTCTATCGCCGCGATCCGGGCCACTTTGCCGCGTCGCGCGATGATGCTGGCGCGGTGGTGAGTTTCAGCGCGGAGTTTTGATTGGGGCGCGGGCGTCGGAGTTTACTCCGGCATCCCCGCTTCGCGTGCGAACTGATAGGCTCGCTCAACCAGCGGCGCGACGCGGTCGCTCATCGCCTTGGCATGCGCGGATGAGGCGGTGCCGTCGATCACACGCTTCTTGATGCCTTGCATGATCCCAGCAAGCCGGAAGAGGTTGTAGGCGAAGTACCATTCCATCGGCGGCACGGGATAGCCGGTGCGCGCGACGTAACGGTCAACCGCTTCCTGCACATTCGGGATGCCCAGCGCCTCCAGATCAAGGCCGAGCAGCCCGGCGCGGCCATCGGCAGGCTGGAACCAGTTGAGCATCAAATAGCTGAAATCCGCAATCGGATCGCCCAGCGTCGACAGCTCCCAATCGAGCACCGCGATCACGCGGTTCTCGGTCTTGTGAAAGATCACATTGTCGAGCCGGTAATCGCCATGCACCACCGAGCTTTCATGCTGCGGCGGGATCGTTTCCGGCAGCCATTCGATCAGCCGCTCCATCTTCGGCATGTGCTCGGTTTCGGAGAGCTTGTATTGCTTCGACCAGCGGCTGATCTGGCGCGCGCAATAATCGACCGGCTTGCCATAATCGCCAAGTCCGATTTCCTCGGGATTTTTCAGGTGCATGTCGGCAATCGTATCGATCAGCGAATTGTAAAGCTCGCGCCGCTCTTCCTTGGTGCAATCGGGCAGTGCGCCGTTCCACAGCGAGCGGCCATCGGCCATGCTCATGACGAAGAATTTGGAGCCGAGCACTTCGGGGTCTTCGCACAGGCCATAGGTGCGCGGCACGGGAAATCCGGTCGGATAAAGCCCGGTCATCGCGGCATATTCGCGGTCGACCGCATGCGCGCTGGGCAGCAATTTGCCGAAAGGCTGGCGGCGCAGGACGTAATTCGTGCCCGTTCCATCTGGGCCGGGCGTTTCGATCTTGTACGTCGGGTTTGACTGGCCACCCTTGAACTTGGTGTAGCTGATCGGGCCAGCGAACCCCTCGACATTGGTTTCGAACCATGCGGTCAGCTTTTCCAGGTCGAGCTGGTCAGCCTCGGGGACTGGTACTGTGCCAACCATTTCCTTGTCGAAATCGATTTCCATATGTGCGCTCCCGCGAAGGCGGGAGCCTCCTTCCTTGAGTGCCGCATTGGCGGCTGGAGGTCCCCGCTTTCGCGGGGACTCGCTTTAATCAAATACCACCACGCTGCGCGCGGAATGCCCTTCGCGCATCTTGTCAAAACCGGAATTGATATCTTCGAGTGCAATTCGCTCTGCGATAATCGTGTCGAGATCGAGCAGGCCGCGCATGTAGAAATCGACGAGACGCGGCAGGTCGACCGGGAAGTGGTTCATGCCCATGATCGCGCCCATCAGCTTCTTGCCGCCGAGCAGGTCCATCGCGCCCAAGCCCACTTTGCAATCCAGCGGCATCATCCCGAGGATGACCGCCGTGCCGCCGCGTCTTAGTGAAGCTACGGCCAGGTCGGCAGAGGCTTGCCGTCCAACCGCTTCGATGCCGAAATCGACCCCGCCGCCCGAGATTTCAATGATTTGCTTGGCGGCGTCATCGGCCATCGCGTCGACGGTGTGGGTCGCGCCCAACGTTTCTGCCAGAGCGCGCTTTTCCGGCAGCGGATCGGCGGCAATTACCTTGCCTGCACCAGCAATCTTGGCCGCGTTGATCGCCGCAAGGCCAACCCCGCCGCAGCCGATAACCGCAACCGTTTGGCCGGGAGTCAGGTCGCAGGCGTTGAAAATCGTGCCCGCGCCGGTCGTAACCGCACAGCCGATCACCGCTGCGCGGTCGAGCGGCATGTCCTTGTCGATCGCGACACAGGCGTTTTCGTGGATCAGCATCTGCTCCGAAAAGGCCGAGAGATTGAGCATCTGGTTGACAGTCTCGCCGCCACCCCTGGTGATTCGCGCAGCGTCGCTTTTGTCGCGGCGCGTTGCAGCACCAAGGCAGAGGGCCATCCGACCGGTGACGCAAAACTCGCACTGACCGCAAAACGCGCTGAGGCAGGAGACGACGTGATCGCCGGGTTTGACCGAACGCACTTCGCTGCCGACCGCGCGCACCACGCCCGCCGCTTCATGGCCGGGGATGGAGGGCAATGCGTGCGGATAATGGCCATCAATGAAGTGCAGGTCGGAATGACACAGGCCGCAGGCCTTGGTGTCGATCAACACTTCGTGGGGCATTGGATCGGCGAGTTCGACCTCACCGATCACTAGGCCTTCACCCGGTGTTTCTAGAATCGCGGCTTTTGCCATACCTCTCCCCGTTCGCCCTGAGCCTATCGAAGGGCTGTTCTTTCTTTCTGTTCCGCCGCTCAAAGAAAAAGCAGTGCTTCGACAAGCTCAGCACGAACGGATTTCTAAGGCAATCAGCGCGCGACGCCCATATCGCCGGAACTGAACGAGCTGCTGTCATTCGCAGCGTTGCCGCTCGCACCGCGCAACGCATTGGCTGTCGGGCCTTCGTTGGGAATGTGCTTGCCGATTTCCATGCGAGCAATCGAGCGCGCGTGAACCTCGTCCGGACCATCGGCCAGGCGCAGGGTGCGCTGATGCGCATAGGCGCTGGCGAGGCCATAATCCTCGGACACACCGCCGCCACCATGGGCCTGGATCGCATCGTCGATGATGCGCAGCGCCATGTTCGGTGCCTGCACCTTGATCATGGCGATTTCCTGCTTGGCAGACTTGTTGCCGACCTTGTCCATCATATCGGCTGCCTTGAGGCACAGCAGACGGGTCATGTCGATGTCGATCCGGGCACGCGCGACGCGCTCTTCCCACACCGAGTGCTTGTAGATCGGCTTGCCGAAGGCTTCGCGTTCTTGCAGGCGGCGGCACATCTTGGCGAGCGCTTCTTCCGCCACGCCAATGGTGCGCATGCAGTGGTGGATGCGGCCTGGGCCGAGGCGCCCCTGAGCGATCTCGAAACCGCGCCCTTCGCCCAGCAGCATGTTGGTTGCGGGGACGCGAACGTCCTTCATTTCCACTTCCATGTGGCCATGCGGGGCATCGTCATATCCGAACACCGGCAGGTGGCGGATGATGTTCACACCCTCGGCCTCGATCGGCATGAGGACCATTGATTGCTGCGCGTGGCGCTTCGCTTCGAAATCGGTCTTGCCCATAACAATCGCGACCTTGCAACGCGGATCGCCGAGGCCCGAAGACCACCATTTGCGGCCATTGATGACATATTCATCGCCATCGCGCTCAATCCGGGTTTCGATATTGGTCGCGTCGGATGAAGCGGTGAACGGCTCGGTCATGAGGAAGGCAGATCGGATCTCGCCATTCATGATCGGCTTCAGCCACTGTTCCTTCTGCTCGCGCGTGCCGTAGCGGTGGAAAACTTCCATATTGCCGGTGTCGGGCGCCGAGCAATTGAACACTTCGCTGGCCCAGCCAATGCGGCCCATTTCCTCGGCGCACAGCGCATATTCGAGGTTGGTGAGGCCGGGGCCTTCGAACTCGAATGTGTCGTCGACATGGTGGTGGCTGTCATTGCGCGGCGGCATGAACAGGTTCCAGATGCCGACCTCTTTCGCCAGCGCCTTTTTGTCTTCGATGATCTGGATGACTTTCCAGCGATCACCCTCGGCGTCTTGGGCTTTGTAGGTGTCCATATTGGGGCGCACATGCGTTTCGATGAAATCGCGCACGCGGTCGCGCCAATAGACCTGACG
>JBCBDF010000161.1:0-5918 GCA_038529875.1 Pseudomonadota bacterium
CGGCGCGATCCTTGTAGGCATCGTTGATCAGCTGCTGTGTGCAACCGGTGATGCCCCCAGCGCCTGTGGGAGTACACGAGAGAGTGCCAAACGCCCCAACCAACTCGAGGCTTTCGGCCTGCCGCGACCAGGCAATGTTTTCGGGATTGTCGGAGAAACGCAGCGCCGGCGGAATGCGGAAGCGCTCGTTCTCAGGCAGACGAGCAAACACGCAGATGTCGCCTTCGGGGCAGTCCGGCGCGGCGTCATCACCATAGACATAGGCGATCTGCACATTGTCAGACAGCGCCTCTTCTTCCTGCGCCATAGCCGGAGCTGCGCCGAACATCAGGGCGGCCACTGGAGCTGCCACCAAAGTCGCAATCCGCTTCATCATCGACTTAAATCCTCTTGGTCGCCGCGATTGTGCGGCCATTTTGATACCATAAACCATTAAGTGATGCCGCGTGAACCACCTGTGAAGCGGCTTTTGCTTTCGGACCGGAGCCACCCATTCCCTCCACCCGGAGCCTGCCGGACACTAATCCGGGCGGAAGGGTGGGGGGAATGGGTGGCTAGGCCAAATCAGGAAAACTAAACCCCCTCAAATCCTCTCGCTGATCTTGATCGCGGCGCGGCAGCCCAGACGGATCGCGCCTGAGAGCAAGCCGTAAGCGGGGGCTTTCTCTGCCCCATGCGCAATCGCCGAATCGTGATGCTCGCGCTCTTCCTCGCGGAATTTCTCGATCATTTCCGCCAGCTCAGGGTCGCTATTGTCAGCCTCCAGCGCATCGAGCTGGTCGGAATAATGCTTATCGATCTCGGTTTCGACCGCGGCGGTGCAGGCCATTGCCGCCTCCGGCCCGAGCAACGCCGTACCCGCGCCCAAAGCATAACCGGCCATCGACCAAAGAGGTTGCAAAGCTGTTGGGCGCACGCCGCGTTCAGCCATCAGCGCATCGAATTTCTCACGGTGGACCTTTTCCTGTTCGGCCATGTGCGCGATTTCCTGAGAATGCGGGCCGCGATCACCCATGACCGCCAGCTGGCCTTCATAAATCCGCGTTGCGCCGAATTCGCCGGCCTGATCAACCCGGATCATGCGGTGGATGTCTTCGCGTTTCATGCTCGCTCCTGCTTCGCTACCAGTGCCAAGATGGTGATCCCGCCGACGCATGAAAAGAGGAAATTCCAACCCGCAAGCGAAATTCCAAACAGGCTCCACGGCGCGACATCACAGCGCACCAGCGGCGTGCTGGTATCCATCACCAACGATATCGCATCCGTGCCTGTCGGGATCGTCGCGCAGCCGGTGATCCCTTCCCACCAGCCATATTCGACACCTGCATGGAACCCGCCAATCAGGCCCGAGACAATCACGGCAATCCCGGCCAGCGCCACCCAAAGACGTTTTGGCGGCATCACGAAGGATACCAGCGTAAGGCCAAGCCCAGCGAAATGCGGCCAGCGTTGCCACCAGCACATTTCGCACGGGAACATGTCGAACCCATATTGCGAGATATAGGCTCCGCCGAGCAGCGCCGCCGGAAGCGCGAATGCCAGCGATTGGGCGGCGCTGAGCCGCGACATCTGAGCCATGTCTTTGCCGCTTTAGCCTTTAATCGTCCCGCAAGGCTACCGAGCTTGCCGTGGTCCGTCGCAAGGTCTCCAGCGCGTAATGCAGTTGGAAATCCTCAACGCCCTGCTCTTCGAGCTGCTCTGCGGTCAGCTTGAAGCGCGGATCGTCGATTTTGTCGCCTTCGAGCTCCTCATCCTTGAGCCCCAGCTCGTTGACCAGGTGCCCGCGAAGATCGCTCTCGCGCGTCACATATTTACTGCGCAGAGCATAATCGGGATCGGACAGCTGCGGGACGGTAATGTCAGGCTTGATCCCGCCTTCCTGCACCGAATGGCCCGCCGGCGTGTAATAGCGTGCGGTGGTGAGTTTCAGCGCAGCATCGCGGCCCAGGGGCAGCAGCGATTGCACCGAACCCTTGCCAAAGCTGCGATCGCCCATAACCAATGCACGGCGATGATCCTGCAAAGCGCCAGCAACGATCTCGGAGGCCGATGCAGACCCCGCATCGATCAATACGATAACGGGCGTGCCCTCGGCCATGTCACCGCGGAACACCGTTTCGGCATCATAGAGCAGTGTTTCACCGCGAGCGCGACCGCGCTGCGACACGATCCGGCCCTTGTCGAGGAACAGGTCGGATAGCGCCACCGCCTCGTCCAGGCTGCCGCCCGGGTTGGAGCGCAGATCAAGGATCAGGCCGCCGACCCGCCCGGTGGCTTCGCTTTGGATCGCTTCCCAGGCGTTGTAGACGTCGGCACCGACATCGGCGGAAAACTCATTGACCGTGATGACACCGATATTGCCCGTCTGGACTTCGTGGGTAACCGGCTCCAACTCGATCACGCCGCGGGTCACATCCACTTCCAGCGGCCCTTCGCGGCCCGCGCGGAAGATCGTCAACCCGATCGAAGTGCCCGCCTGGCCGCGCATCCGCGCCACGGCATCGTCCAAATCGCCGCCGTAAATCAGCTCGCCATCGAGGTGCGTGATAAAATCGCCCGCCTTGATGCCCGCCTCTTCGGCCGGGCTGCCACGAAACGGAGAGACCACCTTGACCGCTCCGTCTTCCATCACGACCGACAGGCCGAGGCCCGAATAATTGCCATCGATCATCGTGTTGAGGCGCTGCATCGCCGCGCCGTCGATATAGGCGGAATGCGGATCGAGCGAGGCCAGCATTCCGTCGATCGCCCCGCGCACCAGCGTCTCGTCGTCGACATCCTCGACATAGCTCGCCTTGATCCGTTGATAGGTGGCGAACAGTTTCGAGAATTCCGGACCGGCGCGGCCTTCCACCTGCGCCATGCTGGCGGTGGCGGTTGGGATCAGTGCGACTGTGGTCACGAGCGCTGCGCTTTGCAGCAGGGCGATAAACTTCTTGGGCACGTAGGGCTCCTTTGACGCAGAGTGCCTATGTATCGCGCAATGCGCCTGAATGCCAGATGAGAGAGCGCCTTGGGCCAGTTGGATGTGCCGCAACGGGGCAAACCGCAGGGCAAGTCTGGCGGATCGTGACGGGCTTAGCGGCGTGCCGGAGCTTTTTTACAGGAATTGCAGCGGGTTAACCGGCTCACCCGCGCGGCGCAGCTCAATCGTAATCGCGGGCTGGCTGGTGGAGGCCACGCCCAGCGGACTGCCGCTGACAAGATTGTCGCCCACTTCGACTACGCTTTGCTGAAGGCCAGTAACAAGGCTGGTCCATCCGCCAGCATGCTCGATTATGACGATTCGCCCGAAACCGCGATAGGGCCCGGAAAACGCGACACGTCCGGCGGCAGGGGCAATAACCTGTGCGCCGGAGGCAGGGGCGATTACGAGGCCGGTGCTACGTGCACCGCTGTCGCGCAGCTCGCCGAAACCCGCAACGGTGCGCCCTTGCACCGGCAGCTGGAAACCGGGCGGCGGCGCATTGGCATCGGGCGTTGGCGTGGCCGAAACTGTGGCAATAACCTCAGAAGCACTCGGGCGCGGCGGGCGTAAGACCGGGCCGGGCAAAGCCGCCAATTCCCGGCGCAATGCGCTCGCTGCGCCAAGCTCACCGATCAGCCCATCGAGATCACGCGCATCTTCAGCCAGGGCCAAAGCGCGCTGGCGCTCTCTCCCAGCGACACTGCGCGCTTCACGCGAGGCAAGGCGCTGGCTCGCCTCCAATTGGGTGAGGGCCTGCCGCCTCTCGCGCAATTGCGCCTCGCCGCCGCGCAAATCCGCGAGCGATTCGCGCGCCTGATCCTCCAGCGCGCGCCCTTCCTCCAGATCACCGCGCAACGCCGCGGTCCGGGCACGCACTTGTGGCACTGCGCTATCGAGCACGGCGCGGACATAGACCGTTTCGCGCAAGGAACCGGGCTGCAATGCCGACAGAGCGAGCGGGCGGCGCGACATCGCCTGCAGCGCGCCGGTCAGCCGCACGAGCGGTTGCTGACGCACAGCAAGCCGACGGCTCAATTCCGTGCGGCGAGCCTGAGCCAGCGAATAGCGCGCCTGCGCCGCGGCGATTTCTGCCTCGGATTGCTGAATGCGAGCAGCCAGCGCCGCTGCCTCGCGCGCGCTCTTGTCCGCTGCGCGGACCGTATTCTCAGCTTGCTCGGCCAGTTCAGCGGCGCGGCCCTTCGCATCTTCGGCGGCTTGCTGCGCCCGATCGAGCTGTTCGTGCGCATCCGCCGGATCGAGCAGGGCAATATCGCGCTGCGCGCTACCTGTCGGCGCAAAGACAAAAAGCCCCGTAACCGCTAGGGCGATGGTGCCGACAATGCTGAGAATTTGCGTCTTCATCGCCGCCCTTTTGCCCGATCATTATGAGCGATGATAGGGGTGGCCTGCCAAAATGCTGGTGGCGCGGTACAGCTGCTCCATAAGCATCGCCCGGGCGAGCAGATGCGGCCATGTCGCAGGACCAAATGCCAGCAGCAAATCGGCCTCGGCCCGCTCTTCGCGGCTGTGCCCGTCGGCAGCGCCAAGGACAAAGCGAGCCTCGCGCATGCCATCATCGCGCCAGCGCCCAAGCAATTGTGCAAATTCCTCCGACCCCATCGCCTTGCCGCGCTCATCCAGCAGCACGGTTTTGTATGGGGTTTGTGGATCGGGAATCCTGCCACCCGCCTCAGGCAATTCGGTCAGCTTGACCGGCCACGACAGGCGCTTCTCATAACGCGTGACGAGCTCCGCCTCGGGCGAGCGAGCGATCTTTCCACGTGCAATTATGTGAAGAAGAATGGCGGTTTTCCTTTTCTCTCGCGGCGAATGGCATTCGCCATCGCCTCCGAGGGGCGGCCTAATCGGCCGACGGGCGGTCGCCCTTGCAGCCAGCTACGCAGGCCGTGCTCCGCTACCAAGCCAATGGTTTTGGATAGTTCGAACCCGGCAGGGTTCGCAAGCCCGAACGGGCGCCCGAGCTTATGCGAGGAAAGCCAAGCGGCGCGGATGCGCTGCGCCCGGCGCTTGAGGGCGCAAACAAAAAAGCCGAGGAATTCGCACCCCGGATGGGGTGCGGAAAGAAAACTACGCCGTGCCGGCCTCGGCCCCGTCAAACGCCCACATGCGCTCAAGGTTGTAAAAGCTGCGCACTTCCGGGCGGAACAGGTGCACGACAACGTCGCCAGCATCGATCAGCACCCAGTCAGCGGCGGGCAAGCCTTCGATACGAGCCGGACCAAAGCCCGCCTGCTTGACCTTTTCAGCCAGTTTTTGCGCCATTGATGCGACCTGCCGGGTCGAGCGACCAGAAGCGATCACCATGTAGTCGGCAATCGAGCTCTTTCCCTCAAGCGGGATCGAGACAATTTCTTGCGCCTGGTCATCGTCAAGCTGGGCGAGCACGAGCGCATGCAGATCGGCATCGGCCATATTAGCCGAGGCCATTTTCTGAGGCGCTGCACCGTCCGCAGCCGACAAGGTTTGTGCCTGTGTCATAGGCAATCATAAGTCTCCAGATTGTGGGGTGGTGAAACACGGGAACAGAAACGCCAATTGTGCGCCTCATGATCCCTCCGATGTCTGAACCGGCAAGAATGTCAGCCGGTCTCGCGCGCGCCGCTCTGTATATTGTTCCGCCCAATCCGCATTGGCACGACGGATCGCCGTGGCCGAACGCTTGTCAGGATCGAAACGCAATAACACCAGTGCTGGTGCGCTCCATCGCCCCCGTTCTCGAAAGCTGGCGGCAGACACGGTATAGCGTCTGAGCCAGGCCATGGCGGGGCTCGCCATCGCCGCTTGGTTATAGCCGGGCCTTGCGATCACCGCAATCGGCATTGTGCGCGCAATGTCGCGCCACGCCTTCCATCGGTGGAATTGTGCGAGATTGTCCGAACCCATCAGCCAGATAAATTCGCGCTTGGGATAGCGACGTTTAAGCGCGCGC
>JBCBDF010000162.1:0-5839 GCA_038529875.1 Pseudomonadota bacterium
AAGTACGCGATTCACCCGGTTGCGGGCCGGATGCCTGGGCACATGAACGTGCTGCTCGCCGAGGCTAGCGTCGATTATGACAAGGTGTTCGAGCTCGAAGATATTAACAGCGAATTCGCGCAGGCGGATGTGGCTTTCATCATCGGCGCAAACGATGTGGTGAACCCCGCGGCGAAGACCGACAAGTCATCACCGATTTACGGCATGCCGGTGTTCGATGTGGACAAGGCCAAGCAGGTCTTCTTTATCAAGCGCAGCATGGGCGGCGTCGGCTACGCCGGGGTCGACAACGACGTGTTCTATATGGACCAGACCATGATGCTGTTGTCTGATGCCAAGAAGATGGTCGAAGAGATCAACAAGTCGCTCGACTAAGCGGATTTAACATGAAAAAGCTGCTTGTTCTCTTGCTCCTCATCGCCGCCATAGCGGGCGGGGTGTGGTTCGTGCTGCGCGATGATGGCGTGCTGGAGCAAGTCACCGAGGAGCGGGTGAAGGCGGCTTTGCTGGCCAACAGGTTGCCCGAACCGATGGCCGATTGCATGGCCCCGAAGCTCACCGATAGGCTGACGATTGCGCAATTGCTCAAGCTGGAAAAGTTGAAGGCGCAAGATGGCGAGACTGCCCTTCCGTTATCGACTGGAGAGGCGATGGCGCGGCTACGCCGGGTTGATGATCGCCAAGCGGTCGAAACGCTGGTTCGGGTAGGCGGCGGCTGCGGTGTCGAGCTGATAATGGATCGCTTTTAGCCGCGCGCTTGCATTTACCCCTTCCTCGCGCAACACTGCGCATGTCTTGGGAGGGACCACATGATCAGATCATCTATCGCTGCACTCGCGCTTGCTTCGGCCGCGCCGCTGTTCGCCGAAACGCAAAGGATTGCGCCGGGAGAGGGCGCGCAGGAACGCCTGCAAGAGGCGCTGATCCTGGCCGAGCCTGGCGATGAGATCGTGCTGGAGGCGGGACGCTACGCGCTGACCGATGGGCTCAGCCTTGATGTCGACGGCGTGACCGTGCGCGGGGCGGGGATGGATGCATCGGTGCTCGATTTCACCAACCAGGCGGGCGCGGGCGAGGGACTGCTCGTCACTTCCGACAATGTCACATTGCGCGATTTCGGGATCGAGAATGCCAAGGGGGACGGAATCAAGTCCAAAGGGGCAGACCAGATCATCTATCATGCACTACGGGTCGAATGGACCAATGGGCCGGATGCGAACAACGGCGCCTATGGGATCTACCCGGTCGAGGCGAGCAATGTGCTGGTGCAGGACAGCTATGTGCGCGGAGCCTCCGATGCAGGCATTTATGTCGGGCAGTCCGAAAACATCATCGTGCGGCGCAACCGCGTTGTCGAAAACGTCGCCGGGATCGAAATCGAGAACAGCAATTTCGCCGAAGTGACCGAGAATCTGGCGACCCGCAACACGGGCGGCATTCTGGTGTTTGACCTGCCCGGCCTGCCAAAGGTCGGCGGAGGATCGGTGCTGGTCGCGCGCAATGCCGTGATCGACAACAACACCGATAACTTCGCACCCGAAGGGAATATCGTCGCCGGTGTGCCTGCCGGAACCGGCGTTATGATCATGGCCAATGAGCGCGTGCAGGTGCGAGACAATGCACTGGTCAACAATGCAACCAGCCACGTCATGCTGGTCGCCTACACGCAAGACTACGATGATGATCGCTATCAGCCACGCCCGGTCGAGGTCGCGTTGAGCGGCAACATCTATGGCAGCGGCGGCAGCGCGCCCGACTTTCCTGGTGGCGAGATGCTGACCGCAGCGGTCGGTGGAGCGCTGCCTCCGGTGCTGACCGACGGACTGCATCAAGGTCTCAATGTTTTCGATGAAGTGCCCGTGATGACCCTTGGGCTCACAGAGGTGGGTCAATCGATTGCCGAGGCGGCCCCATCCATGTGGGAAAAACCGGATGAGTTTTCGTTCAACGATCTGGAGCCGGTTTCACTGCCAGCGGCAATGGAGGCGCGGCTGAAGTGAGGGGTTCGCTCTTCCTTATGGCGGCTGCGGCCGTGGCTTTTGTCGGCGCTGTTACCAACTCGGCTGCGCGCACGCCGGTGCCGGTGAACGACACCGCGATCATGGAAGGCATGCCGAAGAAGCTCTCCGATTTCGGGTTTTTCCATCTGCCGAGGCAGCAGAAATCGCTAAACGCGGTCCGCTATGAACTCAACACGCCGCTCTATTCCGACGGTGCTGACAAATTGCGCTTCGCCTATGTGCCGCATGGCAAGGAAGCGGTGGCGAATGGCGAAGGGCTGCTCGAATTTCCTGTAGGCAGCGCGCTGATCAAAACGTTTGCGTTTGGCGAAGGGAGCGAGCGGCGGTTGATCGAAACCCGCGTGCTGTTGCACCGTGAAGAGGGTTGGGTGGCGCTGCCTTATCTCTGGGATGAGGAGCAGACCGATGCGCGGCTGGCACTGGCGGGAGCGCGGGTGCCGCTGACCACGCCAGCGGGCGAAGACATCTCTTATCGCGTGCCGAACAAGAACCAATGCAAGCAATGCCATGTGCTGGACGGCGAAGTGATTCCCATTGGCCCTAAGGCGCGCAATTTGTCGCGCGAATGGCTGCGCGATTTCGCTTACTCGGGAAAACTCGACAAGGTTCCTAATGAAGCGGACTCGCTGCCTCCGTGGGAGCCGAGGGAAGGAAGCAGCACGCTGTTTGAACTGGATTCTTTTGCGCGCGCCTATCTCGACGTGAATTGCGCGCATTGTCATCAGCCTGGCGCCATGGCGTCGAATTCGGGCCTCGACCTGCGCTGGGAACAGGGTGATGGGCATGCCATCGGCATTCGCAAGCCGCCGGTTGCCGCCGGGCGCGGGGCAGGCGGGCACCTTGTCTCGATTGATCCGGGTTCGCCCGAGACGTCGATCATGGTCCACCGGATGAGTTCCAATGAGCCCGGCGTCGCGATGCCGGAACTGGGCAAGGCAACCGTCGATGAAGATGGCCTCGCGATCATCCGCGAATGGATCGCCGAGATGGAGACCCAATGAGACGCTTGCTGAAAATCTTCGGCGTGCTGTTCGGCCTACTGGCCATCGCATTCGTCGTGTTCCGCACTCCCGACACGGATGCGGCGGAAATGCGGGTCAAATATGCTGGCGAACCTTCGCGATTTGTCGAGCTTGGCGATGGGACGACGGTTCACCTGCGCGACGAAGGGCCGCGCGATGGCACGCCGATCATTTTGCTGCATGGATCAAATGCTGACCTTCACACGTGGGAGCCTTGGGCGAAGCAGCTGAGAGAAACGTATCGCGTCATTCGTTTCGATCAGGTTGGCCACGGGTTAACCGGTCCTGCGCCCGATGGCGACTATTCGACCGATGCCTTCGTCGCGGATATTCGCGAAGTCGCTGATGCGCTGGATCTTCAGAGCTTCATTTTGGGCGGCAACTCAATGGGCGGCTCGCATACCGTCGCCTATGCGATGAAGCATTCAGACAGGCTGGATGGGATCGTGCTGGTGGATGCGGGCGGCGCAGATATTCGCAAGGAGGGCGGCGGCAACATTGGATTTTCAATCGCGCGCACTCCCGTGATCAACCTGTTGATGGAACACATCACCCCGCGCTCACTGGTCAAGCAATCGCTGGAGCAGAGCGTATCCAATCAGGCCATCGTGACCGAAGCGGCGGTCGATCGCTATTGGGAAATGCTTCGCTATCCCGGCAACCGACGCGCGACCATCGCCCGTTTCTCGCGCGGCTGGGCTGGGTTCGATGCGCAAAGCGTCAGCGCAATCGATGTGCCCGCGCTGATAATCTGGGGCACTGAAGACTCGCTGATCCCGGTCGAGGCGGGACGCTGGTATGACCAACAGATCCCCAATTCAACGCTGGTGGAATATCCCGGCATCGGTCACCTGCCGCACGAAGAAGCGCCCTCGGCGACGATTGCGGATCTAAGCGAGTGGCTGACAGGATTGGTTCCTGACCAGCAGGCGCCATAAGCGCCTAAATCCTCGAAACCCTACTGGACGCCGCGCGCTGGCGCTGGCTAAGACCGGCGGCAACAGGGCTCTTTTAGATTCGGGGATTTCGATTGCGCAAACTGGGCCTTATCGGCGGCATGAGCTGGGTTTCGACCGGCATGTATTACGATCGCATCAATCGCATCGTGCAGCGGCACGGCAGGGCGAACGGGCAGCCGATGGCGAGCGCACCCATGCTGATCGAGAGCCTGGACTTTTGCCAACTCTATGGCTTGCGCGAAGATGCAGACTGGAAGCGCGCCGCCGGGGTGATGGGCGAGAGCGCCAAGCGATTGGAAGGAGCCGGGGCAGAGGGTCTGATCATCTGCGCGAACTCGATGCACAAGCTTTACGATGAGGTCGCAGGCGCGATCGACATTCCGGTCCTGCATATCGCCGAATGTGTGGGACGGGCGATGAAGTCCGTCCATTGCACCAATGCCGCGCTGATCGGTACGAAGAATGTGATGACAGAGCGGTTCTATCGCCAGCGGCTGGTGGCGCATGGTGTTGATCTGCTCCCGCCGGATATGGGCAATGTCGAGCAGCTTGATCGGATCATCTATGAGCAATTGATGGTCGGTAAAGTGACGCGCGACGCGGAACGGGCAATTCGCACAATCATCACCAATAAGCAGCAGGAAGGGGCAAAGGCCATCGTGCTGGCCTGCACCGAACTCGACCTGGTTGTTGATGTAGATGCCAATATCCTGCCCGTTTTCGACTCCACCCGGATCCATTGCCACGCTGCTGCAAACTGGGTGTTGGGTGAGGATAACGTTGGTTAGTTCTCGACTTGCCCCGGATGGCCAACCATTTGTCGCGTTCCTACAAATCGGCCCTGTTCACGCGCACGTAAAGTCGCCAGCACAAGGCCCAAGACGAGAACTCGTCCTGAGCCTTTCGGGTCGCTTACCGACAGGGCTCGGGGCCGCTTAACAGAATCGTCTGGGCGGCCCCAATCCTGTCAAACCTTCGGTCCATGCCTTTGCCAAAACTAGCGCTGCGATTTGTTGCGACGCTGGGCTGGTGCGCGGCAGATTGCGAGTTCCCTATCTGTTCAGGTTGTGGCGGGCGGCGTGCTCACCTAATCGCTCAGCCGTTGATATGACGCGAGCCCCATACGCTGCTGATCCTTCCGCCACGCGCGGTCGCGAGTTTCAAAGCCGGTCAGGCGCGCAGTCCGGTTTTGGGCGCGCTGAAGTGCGCGGACCGCGCAGCGAGTTTCAGCGCGACCGCGACCGTATCATTCATTCGATGAGTTTCCGCCGGCTCAAGGCCAAGACGCAGGTGTTTATAGCGCCGGACGGCGATCATTATCGCACACGCCTGACCCACAGCCTCGAAGTTGCGCAGATCGGCCGGGTATTGGCGCGCGCCCTCGGCCTCGATGAGGACCTGACTGAGGCGCTATGCCTGGCGCATGATTTGGGCCATCCGCCATTCGGCCATGCTGGGGAAGCTGCGCTGAGCGAAGCGATGGAGCGCCACGGCGGATTTTGTCACAATGCGCAGGCGATGCGCATGCTGATGCGGCTGGAATCGCCCTATCCCGAACATGATGGGCTGAACCTCACATGGGATCTGCTCGAAGGATTGGCCAAACATAACGGACCGATTGCCGCACCCAATTGGGCCCTCGCAGAGCTGGATGAAGCGTTTCCGATGGACCTTGGCGCCTGGCCCTCGCTCGAGGCGCAGATTGCCGCGGTGGCCGACGACATCGCTTACGACAATCACGACATTGACGATGGTCTGCGCGCCGGCTTTCTGGAGCTTGAAGATCTGCTCGAACTGGATTTCCTCGCGGATCAATGGCGGGCGGTCGAAAAACGCT
>JBCBDF010000163.1:0-5744 GCA_038529875.1 Pseudomonadota bacterium
TGGCCGGAATTGCCTGGCTCTGCCGACCCGAATGGAAGGTCGAGATCGAGGCTGAAGCCGTGGTTGTTTAAAGATACCGTCGCCAGGCTCAAAAAAGGCTAAGCCGCTTGACAGTTTTGTTACTGTTTCGGCGGTAAGGCGGTCCCATGAGTGCAAAAGATAATGTAGCGGCCTTCGACCTTGATCAGGTCGAAATAGAGTTGAAAAAGTACGGTGAGTCGACCGTGCAATTTGATCGCCCGATCGGCGAAACACTCTCAATCGTGCAGACCAATGGCAGCTGGGACGGGAAAGATTGGCCCCAGACGCCGCGCGCGGACTATCTCGCCCGCGTCAACGCCATGTGCCGCGAATGGGGGCCCAAACTGACGGTCCGCTTTTATGGCCATTACGGCGACGTTTTCGATGGCCGCTCAGTCCACCAATTTCCTGATGCGCATTCGCTGTCGGTCAACTGCATCCACGAGGCAGAGAATGTCGATGCGATTGGCGAATTGCCGCACCTTTCACGCCTGAGCGTCGGGATTTACGAGCTTAAAGACAAAGCCCTCCTGTCCAAACTACCGCTGGAAAGGCTGACACACCTGACCCTGACTGCAACTGAGACTAAAGCGCTCGACCTAGCTCCGCTGGCTGATGCCAAGGCGCTGCAAAAACTCTATCTCGAAGGGCATCACAAGAATATAGCCGCGCTGGCGAATTTGAATGGGCTGCAGGAATTTACCTTCAATGCAAAGAAGGGGCTGGACCTGTCATTCATCAACGGGATGAGCGATCTGCGCGCGCTAAAGTTCAATCTGGGCGGCACCGAAAGTATCGAAAACATTGCGCTGGACCGACTGCAGGATATCGCGTTCACGAAGGTTCGCGGGCTGAGCGAACTGGGCGATATGCAGAGGTTCCCCGCCCTCAGGCGTCTATTGGCCCAAGATCTGCAGCAATTTGCACGCATCAAATTTGGCGCGGCCAATCAGAAATTGGAACATCTGCACTTCTTCAATTGCGGAAAGCTGACGAGGATCGAAGGTCTTGCGCAATGCCCGCAGCTGCTCAGTCTTCGCTGGCTTTTCACAGACATCGATCCGGCTTCCCTCGACTTACCCAAGTCGCTCACCCATCTGCACATGCTGTCAGGCAAACGCAGTGATGAAGCGAGAGAGAAGGAAGCGATTGAGGCGATGGGTTATATCGCCGGTGATCACAGGAACGCTTCGTTCTCCTACAAATAGCAAGGAGAGACACGCTATTGCTCATGGGCTGATTACGCCGCAGCAGCTTCTCTTCGCTGCGAAAGCGCGAGTTCCGTCGCCGCGATCAACTCCGCCACATCGCTCATCTGATCGAGCTGCTCGCGGGCAACCAGCATTTCCGGAGCTCCATCGCCCTCGCGGATCAGGATCGCGGGAAGCTCAAATTCATGCCCCAGATAATCCGCGGCAAAATCATCGCGGTGATGGAACACCTTCTCCATATTCAGCCCATCGAGGAATTTCTTCCAAACCTTGCGCATAGACACCGTGCCGTATGTGATCGCGCATAGAGAACACGGATAGGTCGCCGGGAAGACGGATTTGTGCACTGCATGCACCAGCGCATTCAGGATGCCGCCATCGGCATTGTAAACGATCAAGAGCTGAGGCTTCGCGCGCGTCATACCAATAATTACGTACGAACCCGCGAAATGGTTACAAAAACTGCACGTCCCTACGAAAATTAGCAGCGTCGCACGCCTTTTCTACGCCTCACAAGCGAGCTAGAGCGCGAAGTATGACAGGACAATTCCAACTGACCGACGATCAGCTCGCGATTCAGGAAATGGCGCAGCGGTTCACCGCCGACAACATCACCCCGCATGCCGGTGAATGGGACGAGAAGCACCTCTTCCCGCGCGACGTGATCAGGAGCACTGCCGAGCTGGGCTTTGGCGCGATCTACGTCTCGGAAGAATCGGGCGGGATCGGCCTCGGGCGGCTTGAGGCTGCGCTGATCATGGAGGCGATGGCCTATGGCTGCCCTACCACGAGCGCATTCATCTCCATCCACAATATGGCCGCATGGATGATCGATGAGTTTGGTGGGGCCGAGATCAAGGAGCGCTATCTCCCCGACCTGATCACGATGGACACAATCGCCAGCTATTGCCTGACAGAACCGGGCAGCGGGTCGGACGCGGCGGGACTCAAAGCCAATGCGCGGCTCGATGGCGATAACTATGTTCTGAACGGCACCAAGCAGTTCATTTCCGGCGGCGGCGTCAACGATGTCTATGTCACCATGGTCCGCACCAGTGAGCACAAGACCAAGGGCATCACCTGCCTCGTGATCGACAAAGACACGCCTGGGGTTTCCTTCGGTGCGCCGGAGAAGAAGCTGGGCTGGAACGCCTCCCCCACCGCGCAGGTCATTTTTGAAGACGCACGCGTACCGGTTGGCAACCGGGTTGGCGATGAAGGCGAGGGCTTCCGCTTTGCGATGATGGGCCTCGACGGCGGGCGGCTGAATATCGGCGCGTGCTCGCTTGGCGGAGCGCAGCGGTGTTTGGATGAAGCGGTCGCCTACACCAAGGATCGCAAGCAATTCGACACACCGATTTCTGACTTCCAGAACACCCAGTTTATGCTGGCCGACATGGCGACAGACCTGGAGAGCGCCCGCGCGCTGCTCTATCTCGCCGCCGCCAAGGTCACCGACAATGCGCCGGACAAATCGCGCTTCTCCGCAATGGCAAAGCGGCTTGCGACCGACAATGGCAGCAAGGTCGTGAACGACGCGCTGCAATTGTTCGGCGGCTACGGCTACCTCAAGGACTATCCGATCGAGCGGTTCTGGCGCGATCTGCGCGTCCACTCGATCCTCGAAGGCACCAACCAGGTCATGCGTATGATCGTGGGCCGCGACCTGCTGCGTCAGTAAAGGCATATAATGACACAAGATGTTTTGACCCAGAAGCAGGGCCGCGTCGGGCGCATATCGCTCAACCGGCCCAAGGCGCTGCATGCGCTGACGCTCGACATGTGTCACGCTATGAGCGCGGCGCTCTCCGATTGGGAGCACGATGACGCAGTCGAGGCGATCATCATCGACCATGCAGAGGGCACGCGCGGCTTTTGCGCAGGCGGCGATATCGCCATGCTGCGCGATTCCGCGTTGAACGATGGCGGCGTTTCGGGCCGCAAGTTTTTTCACGACGAATACCAGCTGAATCACCAACTGTTCAGCTATCCGAAGCCCGTTGTGGCCTTCATGGACGGGATCACCATGGGCGGCGGGGTCGGCATTTCGCAGCCCGCCAAGTTCCGCGTTGCGACCGAGAACACCCGCTTTGCCATGCCGGAAACGGGTATCGGCCTGTTCCCCGATGTTGGTGGCGGCTGGTATCTTTCGCGCCTTGGCGGCCGGCTGGGGCAGTTTCTGGCACTCACCGGCGCACGGCTCGATGGCGCGGAGTGCCAGTGGACTAGCCTTGCGACCCACTACGTGCCGAGCGAAATGCTCGAAGATTTGAAGGCGCGGATCATAGAGCGTCCAGGGCGGATCGCCGGCATCCTCTCCGAGCCGGTCGGCACTCCGCCCGATGCACGGATCGAAGGCAACGCGCTGCGCATTGCCAAGCATTTTGCCTCCGATAGCTATGAAGACATTCTCGCAAGCCTCGAAAATGAGATTGAGACCGACGAAAATGGCGGGGCCGACTGGGCAGCGAAAGAGCGCGACACGCTCGGCACCAAAAGTCCGCAGACGTGCAAAGTGGCGCTGCGCCAACTGGCGGAAAGCGCGGAGCTCAAAGACTTCGCCGACAATATGCGGATGGAATACCGCATCGCCAGTCGCGTGCTGACCCGGCCGGACTTTGCCGAGGGCGTACGCGCCGTCATCACTGACAAGACCAACGATCCGCAATGGGATCCGGCAACACCGCAAGAGGTGAGCGAAGAGCTGATCGATAGCATCTTTGCTCCGCTGCCTGAGGGCGAGGAATGGATGCCGCTAAATTCATAGTTCCGTCATTCCCGCAAAAGCGGGAATCCATAGCGACGAAGTGCTGAGTAACCCTAGATTCCCGCTTTTGCGGGAATGACGAAGGATAGAGAGATGGCTGAATACGAAACAATCACGGTCGAAACCAACGCGCAGGGCACAAAAGGCGTCACGCTGATGACGCTCAACCGGCCCAAGGCGCTGAATGCGCTGAACTCGGTTGTGCTCGAAGAGCTGATTGACGCCTTCGCCTCCTATCAGGCCGACGAAACCCAGCTTTGCGCGATCCTGACCGGATCGGGTGAGAAGGCCTTTGCCGCCGGGGCCGACATCAAGGAAATGTCTGACAAGGCCGCGGCTGATTTCTACCTCGATGATTTCTTCTCGCCCTGGACCAGCGAAATCGTGAAGAAGACCCGCAAGCCGTGGATCGCGGCGGTCAACGGCTTTGCGCTCGGCGGCGGGTGTGAGCTGGCGATGATGGCCGATTTCATCATCGCATCCGACAATGCGAAATTCGGCCAGCCTGAAATCAAGCTGGGCGTTGCGCCGGGTATGGGTGGATCGCAGCGGCTCACCCGCGCAATCGGCAAGTCGAAGAGCATGGAAATGTGCCTCACTGGCCGGATGATGAGCGCGGAAGAAGCCGAGCGCAGCAATCTGATCGTGCGCGTTGTGCCCCAGGCTGACCTGATCGCCGACGTGCTCAAGACCGCCGCGACCATTGCCGCCATGCCGCCAATGGCAACGATCGCGAACAAGGAAATGGTCAATTCCGCGTTTGAAATGACGCTCGATCAAGGCCTGATCGTGGAACGGCGGATCTTCCAGATCCTCACCGCGAGCGAGGACAAGCAGGAGGGCATGGCCGCCTTTATTGAGAAGCGTGAGGGCCAGTGGAAGGGGCGGTAAGTTTGAATTGAACCCTGCCACCCGCGCCCTCCACCCTTCCACCCGGATCGTAACCCGGTGTGATAATCCGGGTGGAAGGGTGGAGGGCGCGGGTGGCTCGGCACCAGGGAGAAAACCACATGAAAATCGCATTTATCGGCCTCGGCAATATGGGCGGCGGGATGGCCGCAAACCTGGTGAAGGCGGGGCACGAAGTGCGCGCGTTCGACCTGAGCGAGGAAGCTTTGTCGACCGCCAAGGGCAATGGTTGCGCGACCTACACCACCGCCAGCGAAGCCTGTGAAGGCGTGGATGCTGTCGTTTCGATGCTACCCAATGGGTCCATCGTAAAATCAGTCTATACCGCCGATGTGATCGGGCAGGCACCAGCGGGCTCGGTCTTCCTCGATTGTTCGACCATCGACGTCGCCACCGCACGCGAAGTGATCGAGCAGGCGACCGAGGCGGGCTATGACATGGTCGATGCGCCGGTTTCCGGCGGGATTGCTGCGGCGAATGGCGGCACGCTGACCTTCATGGTCGGCGGCAGTGACACGGCGTTTGGCCGCGCGGAACCGATCTTGGAGGCGATGGGGAAAGCAGTGATCCACGCCGGCGATGCGGGCAATGGGCAGGCGGCGAAGATTTGCAACAACATGCTGCTCGCGGTGCATATGATCGGCACCGCAGAGGCCTTCACAATGGCCGAAAAGCTCGGTCTCGACCCGCAGACATTCTACGACATATCTTCGGTGTCTTCGGGCCAGAACTGGTCGATGACGAGCTATTGCCCGGTCCCCGGTGTTGGCCCCACCAGCCCGTCAGACAGCGAATACCAAGGCGGTTTTGCCAGCGCATTGATGCTGAAGGATTTG
>JBCBDF010000164.1:0-5736 GCA_038529875.1 Pseudomonadota bacterium
CGGTATGGTGCACCGCCTTCTTACCAGGTGCTGACCTGCGAGCCGGGCGGTGCGATCAATGTCGATTTGCGCGTGGTGGGTGCCCCGATCGAGCCGGTCCAGTAGCAAGCAGCGCGCGCTATTTCGTACAGCCTCGGCCCAGGTGAATATCCTGAGTCAGCCTTTAACCTTTTTTATCATCCATATGGAAACCAGATGTTAGGCATGTTCTGCTAGCGAGTGAAAATTCCGCCATTTATCGCGGTTTTACAGATTTTTATCAGTTCTAAGCAGGAAGGGTAGATCAGTCATGGGCGCGATTAAAGCAACGCTGCTAGGCGGCATTCTGACTTTTGTGGTTGCGATTGTTATTGGCTCTCAAGGGTCGAGAGGTGGTTTTCTCGCGATTCACAACATGCCAGTCGGCGATTATTCGGTGTTCTGGTCGTGGCCGATGTTCCTCGCATCATCGGGCCTGTGTTGGGCGCTGATCCTGCTGCAGCCCGACTAAGTCCGGAAAACACACTTCAAGCCAACACACTTGATCCAAAGAAAAAGGCGGCCCCGCACTGGGAGCCGCCTTTCTTGTAATTGAGTGTCGCTCCGAACGTATCGGTGCGACAGATTCCCCAAATCAGCGCTTGCTGAACTGGAAGCTACGGCGAGCTTTCGCACGGCCATACTTTTTACGTTCAACCACACGGCTATCGCGGGTGAGGAAGCCAGCGGCCTTCACCGTCGCGCGGAGCTCAGGCTCGTACTTGGCGAGTGCCTGGCTGATGCCGTGCTTCACCGCGCCAGCCTGGCCTGACAGGCCGCCGCCGCGAACGGTTGCAACGATATCATACTGGCCGACACGATCGGTGATCGCGAACGGCTGGTTGATGATCAGGCGCAGAGTAGGGCGTGCGAAATACACGTCCTGGGTGCGGCCATTGATCGTGATCTCACCCTTGCCTGGCTTCAGCCAGACACGAGCGACCGCATCCTTACGGCGGCCGGTTGCATAGGCGCGGCCATGCTGGTCGAGCTCTTGCTCGCGCAGCGGCGTTGCCGGGTTCTGAGCGATCTCAGCCGCATCGGCAGCAGGCGCGTCTCCGGCAATATCCTTCAGGTCAGCCAGATCCGACACCGTCTCGGTGGTCGTTTCCGCAGTCGCCTCGGTTTTAGCTTCGGTCTTGGTTTCGGTTGCCGCTTCTGCCTTGGTATCGACAGCAGTGTCAGCGGCGGCTTCGCAGTTCTTTTCGTCAGCCATTATGCGGTGACCTTATTCTTGCGGTTCATGGAGGCAACGTCGAGCACAGCCGGGTTTTGCCCGTCATGTGGATGCTCGGTGCCGCTGTAGAGGTGCAGGGCGCGCATTTGCTGACGACCCAGCGGGCCGCGCGGAATCATACGCTCGATAGCCTTCTCAAGCACGCGCTCAGGAAAACGACCTTCGAGAACTTTCTCAGGCGTGGTTTCCTTGATGCCGCCGGGGTGACCGGTGTGCTTGTAATAGACCTTGTTGGCCATCTTGTTGCCGGTGAATTTCACCTTGTCGACATTGATGACGATCACGTGATCGCCGCAATCGACATGCGGGGTGTAGCTCGGCTTGTGCTTGCCGCGCAGGATGTTGGCGATGATCGAAGCGACGCGGCCAACAACCAGGCCGTCGGCATCGATAATGTGCCATTTCTTTTCGACCTCGGCCGGTTTGATCGACCGGGTCTGTTTACTAAGCGCCTTCATGGGCTGTTCCTTAAACCTGAGTGAGGTTGTGAAAATTGAAAACAGCCGGGCGCCGGGGCCGCGGCTGCGAATCACGAGAGGCCAATCGGCTCCTCGTTGAAGCGAGGCGCGATCTGTCGCTTTAGCCGCTCGAAGTCAAGCAAAACCGGGGGTTTCAAAGGAGGTAAAATAATACCGCAGCCAAAACTGGGCGATTTCCGAGCGGGTGTCGGCGGCGGTCAAGCCTCAGCCAGCGTCCAGATCTCGCTCGCTCGCCGCTCTTCATCCCCAATCCGGGTGATCACCCGTCGTTCCGCCTGTCGGAGCCAGCTATGTCCCGGCGCGCAGCGCGCGACATAGGTCAACTCAAATTCACCCATTGAGCCATCGGGCAGGCTGACCGGGCGCGCAGACTGAACGGCCTTTTCCCGAGGGAAGAACAAGTCGCGCGGCATCTGTTCCAGAACAGATCCACTGGCTTTCTGCAAATGCACCAGCAGTGTACGTCGCTGTGCTTGTTTGGCGGGATTGTCGCTACTCTTCGCGATCAAGATCTTAGCTTCCCTCGCGGCTGCTTCGAGATCATCCTCGGCAAGCCCATCCCCCAAGGCGATAATGTTACCCGCGTCGCTCAGCATGATAGGGAACATGCCCGAAGTGGATCGGGCACGCTCGATCGCAGCAAGCGGCTCAAGCATGGCCGGGGCCTCGACCTGTGCACTCAATTGCTGCCCGCTGATAATAATGCCGAGACCCTGCCGGGCAAAGTCGACCTGCCATTCGCGGATCACCACCAGTTTCTCACCATCCCGCAGCTCGCGCTCGATCCGCCGCGCCAGGCGCATTGGCATGTGTGGGATAGCCAAGCGTCCCCGAGCCATGATTGACCGGGGCACCAGCGCACCCATGGCGATGCTCGCCCCCAGAACTGTTCCAACTGCTGATCGGCGGGTTACTCCGCTCATTACCTTTGCCCTAATTTATACTCAATTTGCCCCGAGCGCGCCTAACCATTCCAGAGTACCGGGATGTCCCTGATCGCAATGCCAACCAAGTATTGCCGGAGTATCGTAAGGATGCAACTCCCCTAATCGTTCAATCGCGCGTTCGAGTAAATCACTGCGTGTCTTGAGCAACACTCCAGTTTCCGATCCTGTTTCTACTTTCCCTTCCCAATTAAAGATCGATTCAACTTCACCAAGGAGGTTCGCGCAAGCGATAAGATCCTCATCCAGCAGGGATTTGGCAATGGCGCGCGCCGTTTCGCAATCGGGAAACGGGCACCAGACGAGAGCGGCTTTGGGATCAGTCATCCCAGCGCTTTAGCGCATTCAGGCGGCTTTTGCGCGGGTCGCGACACCGTCGCTGTGCATGCCCCAGGCCACGCTGGCGACGAGCAATGCGCCGACCAGCTGGTGCGACACGGCAACCCAGAGTGACACCTCAGTCATGACGGTGGCGATGCCGAGCAGCACCATCACGCCAAATGCGCTGTGAATGGCGACCGAGGCCATTCGATCCGCCTTGCGCACGCGCCGGGCCAGCCACACGAGCGCGGCGACCGCGATCCATGCCCACCAGCGATGGAGAAAGTGCAGCAGGAAGGGATCGTGGGTCATCGCCCACAACCATCCCTTGCTCAAATCCGGTTCCGGGAACAGCCGCCCGTCCATCAGCGGCCAGTCATAGGATGCGTGACCCGCATTGAGGCCCGCCACCCATGCGCCGAGCAGCAGCTGGATGAACAGCACAGCGGCGACAATCAGCGAGGGTGTTGTCAGCGGAGCGGGGCGCGCCGCCGGATCGCGCGAGAGGCGCAACAGGTCGAGCGCGGTCCACACCAGTCCGCCCAGCAGGAACAGCGCGGTAAGCAGGTGCGCCGACAGGCGGAAATGGCTGACATCGGTCAGGTCGGTGCCGACACCCGATGCGACCATGTACCAGCCCAATGCGCCCTGCATCCCGATCAGCGCCAGCATTGCGAACAAGCGCGGCTTGTATCCGCTGGGGATGGCGCCCTTGATCCAGTACCACGCCATTGGCAGCGCGAATGCCAGCCCGATGAGCCGACCAAGATTGCGGTGAAACCATTCCCAGAAATAGATGAATTTGAACGCGGCCAGGTCCATACCCGCAGGCCCGCTTTCAAAGCGATATTCGCCCGTTTGGCGGTACAGATCGAATTCGGCCTGCCAGGCCTCTTCGCTGAGAGGTGGCAATACACCGCTCACCACATCCCATTGCGTGATCGACAGACCGCTTTCGGTCAGGCGCGTGATCCCCCCGACAAAGACGATCACCACCACCATTGCGGCCACCACGAACAGCCAGCGGGCAAGCGCCAGCGGGCGCCCGATGATCGGGGCAGCAGCGCTCGGCGCGGTGGATATGTCGACCTGACTTGCCATGGCGTGGCCTAATTGTGGCGAGCGGACCAAGAGTGCAAGCCTGTTTGCCGCAAACCATTTTGCACGCTGCGCAATCTGCGCGCCGCGCTGTCAGCGAATTCGACCCAAAAGTGTACCCTATTTGGCGGAATCACCCTTGCGCAATGGTATAATGTTACATATCTAGCGCGCATCACGATGAGCAACGACCCCACCTCGATTCGGCCCAGTTTGCGGAGTCGCCTTGATCTGACAGGCATCTGGCTGTCGGGTCTGTGCGCGCTGCATTGTGTCGCGACCATCGCTATTGTCTCTGGCCTGGGCCTTGGCGGCCAATTCCTGCTCGCGCCCGAAATTCACCGTTTCGGCCTAGTGGTCGCGCTGATCGTGGCTGCGGTGGCGATTGGTTGGGGCGCATTGAAGCACAGACAGGCAGCGCCTTTTGTAGTGGCGATGATGGGGCTGACCTTCATGGGCGGCGCGCTGGCCGTGCCGCATGGCTTTGAGGAAGCAATGCTGACCATTATCGGCGTCGCACTGGTTTCGCTCGGCCATGTGCTCAACCTGCGGCAGACACATCGCAGCGCCTAAGGCTCAAAGCCCTGGCACAATCACTAATGCTTGCGCCGCGCGGCGATGGCATTATCTCGCCAATCATGACCGCATTTAAAAGCATCACCTTGAACGGCGAGAGCCGCCAAACCTCTGCCGACACAATCGCTAACCTTGTGCGCGAGCTGGACTTGCTGCCTGAAAAGGTCGCGGTTGAGCGCAACGGCGCAATTGTCCCACGCTCGACCCTTGCCAAAGCGGAGCTGGCCGATGGCGACACGCTAGAGATCGTCCATTTCGTAGGCGGCGGCGATGCTGTGCCGAGCACTGACGATACGTGGTCGGTGGCCGGGCGCACCTTCACCTCGCGCCTGATCGTGGGTACGGGCAAGTACAAGGACTTCCAGCAAAACGCCGATGCGCTCGCTGCGAGCGGGGCGGAAATCGTCACCGTTGCGGTGCGGCGCGTGAATGTGTCCGATCCCAAGGTGCCGATGCTGACCGATTTCATCGATCCCGAGCAGACCACATACCTGCCCAACACCGCCGGGTGCTTCACCGCCGACGATGCGATCCGCACCTTGCGGCTGGCGCGCGAGGCGGGCGGCTGGGATCTGGTAAAGCTCGAAGTGCTGGGCGAGGCGCGCACGCTCTATCCCGACATGCGCGAGACGCTGAAGGCGACCGAGGTGCTCGCCAAAGAGGGCTTCCACCCGATGGTCTATTGCGTCGATGATCCGATTGCCGCGAAGCAGCTGGAAGAGGCCGGCGCGGTGGCGATCATGCCGCTGGGCGCGCCGATTGGTTCAGGCCTTGGCATCCAGAACCAGGTGACGATCCGGTTGATCGTAGAGGGCGCGAGCGTGCCCGTGCTGGTTGATGCCGGGGTCGGCACGGCATCCGATGCGTCGGTCGCGATGGAGCTTGGCTGTGACGGGGTGCTGATGAACACCGCCATTGCCGAGGCGAAAGACCCGATCCGCATGGCCCGCGCGATGAAGCTGGCAGTGGAGGCCGGGCGCGAGGCGTATCTCGCTGGCCGGATGGGGCGGCGCAACTAAATCAACCCCGCGAGCGGGCTACTCGGATCGGCATATTTGCGCCG
>JBCBDF010000165.1:0-5695 GCA_038529875.1 Pseudomonadota bacterium
ATCCTCTACGACCCCGCGCCGGGGCGCGGGGCGGCGGCGGGCCCGGGGTGCTCGCCCGCGCCCCGGCCCCGGCGGACGCCGGTGCTGGTCCGGGCGGCGGGCCTGCGCGGGGTGATCCGCGATGTCGATGAAATTCTGCTGGATGCGGGGCAGGCGACCGCGACCGTTCGCCCCAGTCCGCAAATGGCCGAGGCGTTCGAGGCCCGCTTCGCCAAATCGCGCGAGAAACAGGCGGCCTATGCCGAACTGCGCGATGTCGAGCCCTTCACCCGCTGCGGTACCCGCATCCAGGTGATGATGAATGCCGGCCTGCGCGACGATATGAGCTTGCTTGCGACCAGCGGCGCTGACGGGGTTGGGCTGTTTCGCACCGAATTCCAGTTCCTGGTTTCCGCCAAACTTCCTCAGCGCGAGCGGCAGACCAAGCTCTATCGTGACGTGCTGGAGGCGGCCGGCGACAAGCCGGTTATCTTCCGCACAGTCGATATTGGTGGTGACAAGGCGGTGCCATACCTCGCCAGCAACGAAGCATCCAACGATGAAAACCCAGCTATGGGCTGGCGCGCCCTGCGGTTAGCGCTCGCTCGCGAAGGGTTGCTCAAGGTGCAGGCCCGCTCGCTGCTCGAAGCCTCGGCGAGCCGCCCCCTCTATGTGATGTTTCCGATGGTTTCGGAGCCATGGGAGTTCGACGCGGCAAAGGCCGTGTTCGAGGAACAGCTGGAATATATGCGTTCGCGCAAGAAGCTGATCCCGGATGCGATCTATTATGGCGCGATGCTCGAAGTGCCCGCGCTCGCCGAAGTGCTCGACCTGCTCTACCCGAAGCTCAGCTTCCTCTCGGTGGGGACCAACGACCTTACCCAATTCCTGTTCGCTGCCGACCGCGCCAACCCGCTGCTGGCGGAACGGTATGACTGGCTCAGCTCCTCGATCATGCGCTTCCTGCGGCGGGTGACGCAATCGACTGTCGGGACGGAAGTCGACCTGGGCGTGTGCGGTGAAATGGGCGGCAGGCGGTTGGAGGCGTTGGCGCTGCTCGGCATCGGTTTCCGCCGGTTGTCGATCACTCCGGCAGCGGTTGGTCCGATCAAGGAATTGGTGCGTAAGGTTGACCTCAAAGAGCTCGGCGAGGCGATGACCACATGGCTGGCAGACCCGACTGTCAACCTGCGCGATGAGTTGAGCCAATGGGCAGTTGATCGCGATATTGAAACCGATTGACGCATTCATGCGTTCATTGGCCGTGCAAAAGCGCCGTCCTATCGAAATAAAAGTGCGACGAAGCGTGAGGCTGCTTGACAGCTATGGCCTTCGCGGATTGTGTGATATGGAAAGTCTTAAGCATAATAATTTCTGGTCCTGCGAGGGCCAACAAACAAAAGGTCGTTAGGTTCGGGTCATGGACAACGAACAGGAAGCAGTGGTTGAAGAGCTGCCCCTCGAAGGTGTGGGCGCAAAGCTTCGCCGTGCGCGTGAAGAGGGCGACCTGACTATCGCTCAGGTCAGCGCAGAAACCCGCATTCCCGAACGGCATCTGGAAGTTATCGAGGCCGGCAATTTCACGGCGCTGCCTGCGCGTACTTATGCGATCGGCTTCTCGCGCACCTATGCAAAGATGCTGGGCCTTGATGACGTCGAAATCGCCGATCAAGTCCGGACGGAACTGAACGAAGCAGAGGCAGAGCGGGAATATGTGCCCGCAGGAATGGAACCGGGCGATCCGGCCAAGCTGCCATCCTCAGGCCTCGCATGGGCAGGAGTGTTCGGCGCCGTCCTGCTAATCGCGGGTATGGCGACATTCTATTCGACCTATTACTCGTCTGGCGCAGGCCCCGCCTCGCTGATCGATAATTCGGCTCCGCCACTTGCCGATGGCGATGCAAATGGCGGCGGCGGCAATGGTTCGGCGAGCCAGCAGGCGGGCTTTGCCTCTTCCGATGGCCAGGTGGTCTTTACTGCGCTCGAAGACGGAGTGTGGGTCAAGTTCTACGATGTCGGCGGTGAACGGCTGTTTGAAAAGCAGATGGCCAGTGGTGAGCGGTTCGAAATTCCATCCGATGCTCAAGGCCCGCAAATCTGGACCGGGCGCCCCGATGCCTTTGCCATAACCATTGATGGCCGTTCGGTGCCCAAGCTCGCCGAAGATGATTTCATCATGCGCGACGTATCGATTTCTGCCGAGGCGCTACTGGCGCGAGCAGAACGAGAAGCCGCTGCCGCCGCTGGGCAGGGCGATCCGGCTGAAAGCCAGCCTTCGGGCACATAAGAATCGGGCGCGCGCTGGCATTTCGCCCCATCGATGCATCTTACCCACGGATTTCCGCCTATCTCGCCCTCGACTTGCACGGGCTCGCGCGGCACAGATTCGGCCATCATTCATCTTTCGCCGGCCATTGCCGGTGATGTGCTGTGAGCGCGGCGAGATACGCCGCCAGCGGCACAGGGTCTTACCGCTTTGACCGGCGGCGTGTTGCAAGAGGGAGCCAAACAACAATGCGCGCACTCATCCCTACCACCAGTTTCCGTATCCTAGCGGCCGGGATCGCTGCTGCGGTCGTCGCCACCACTCCGCTGCCTGCCATCGCACAGGACAATTCCGAGGCGCGGCTGCGCAAGATTGAGGCGGAAATCCGCGCGCTCCAGCGCAATGTCTTTCCTGGCGGTGATGGCCGCTTTTTCGAGCCGCAGATTGCGCCGAATTCTTCGACCAATACCGGCCCGGCGACAAGCAACTCGACCACTGCGGTGACAGACATCCTCGCGCGCCTCGATGCGATGGAGCTGCAATTGCAGCAACTTACCGCGCGCACGGAAGAGAACAGCAACGCGTTGAGCCTGATGGAAACGCGGCTGGCAGCGCTTGAGGCGCCGCAGGGTGGCAGTATCCCCTTGGGTCCGTCGATCTCGACCGGAACGGGTGCGAGCACGGCTCCCGAAGCGAATCTGGGTGCTATGACGCAAGGCGCATCGACGGGGACGGCTGGCACTGCCCAGACCACGACTTCCGGTGGGTCCGACGCCGCGCAATCCGGCCCCAGCGCCGAGCGGCTGGCCGCAGTTCAAGAGATTGCCAAGCCGATCACTGAAGATCCGGCGGATGACGAGTATTCCTACGGCTTCCGCCTATGGAATGCAGGCTACTATCCCGAAGCGCGCCAGCAACTCAGTAGCTTTCTCAAACAATATGGCTCGCACTGGCGCGCCACCTATGGCCGCAACCTGCTGGGCCGGGCCTATCTCGATGACAGTCAGCCAGAGGAAGCGGCGCGCTGGTTCCTCAACAATTACCAGGCCGACAAGCAAGCGCCGCGTGCGCCCGACAGCCTGCTTTACCTGTCCGAAGCGATGATTGCGCTGAACGATACCAACCGGGCCTGCATTGCATTGGCGGAATTTGGCGAGATTTATCCGGCGCTGGCGACCGGGCGCTTGTCCGATCAGTATGAGCGCAACCGCCAGAGAGTAACCTGCAATTGATAGCCGGGTTGCCCCTGAACTAGCTGAAAGGTTCCGAGGGGACCTGAACCACCTGTGGCCGCTTGAAGAGCGCGCTGGCCCCTTGGGGCTGGCCGTTTCCGGCGGCCCGGATAGCCTTGCAATGCTCTTGCTCGCGCACGCCGCGAATGGCTCTGAGCTTGCGGTCGCCAGCGTGAATCATGGATTGCGCGCCGAGGCAGCGAGCGAGGTCGCTCTGGTGGAGCGGCTATGTGCCGAGCTTGGCGTCGGCTTCACCGCAATTGATGTCGAGCTGGCCCCCGGCAACCTCCAGGCTCGCGCCCGCGATGCCCGCTATGAAGCGTTGGGGCAGTGGGCGGCGGGTAATGCAATCGGCGCGATTGCTACCGCGCACCATGCCGACGATCAGGCCGAGACTTTGCTGATGCGCCTCAACCGGGGCAGCGGTCTAGCAGGTCTCGCCGGGGTGCGCGCGGCGACAACGCTGCCGGGGCGCGAGATCGCGCTCATTCGCCCGCTGCTCGGCTGGCGCAAGGCAGAACTGGAGCAGATCGTCGCCGATGCTGGGATCACGCCGGCCAGCGACCCGTCCAATGCCGATGAGCGCTTTGACCGTGCCCGCATCCGCGCGGCTCTGGCGGAGAATGACTGGCTCGATCCTACGGCTCTCGCAGCAAGTGCGCAGCACCTGTCGGAGGGCTTGCGTGCGATCGAATGGTACGCCGATGAGGACTGGGAGACGCAGGTTTTCCGCGAAGAAAGCGAAAATGGCCCAGCCTTCAAATATTACGCGAATGTCCCGCGTGCGATTTCTATCGAGACGATTTGCCGCATCATTGCCGAGCTGGGCGGGGCAGCCACTCGCAGCGAAGCCGGGCGCGCCTTCGACCGCTTATGGCGGTTCGAAAACGCCTCTCTGTCAGGTGTGTTGATTACGCCCAGCACAGAGAAGATCCCCAAGCTGGGGGTTGAAATGCGGGTGTGGCGGTTTGCCCCCGAACCGCCCAGGGCGAGACACTAAAAGGGGCTTCGCAAAACGAAGCGCTCATGTCTCAAACCCCGCCCTTGCGGGACACCCTCGCTTCAGATGATCGCGTCCCCCACGCCGATCATCTTGCCGCGCGTTATCACCACCTTGTCCCCCCGTTTGGCGATGGCGAATAGCTTGGCTGCGAATCCACCGAGCGCGACGTTGCAGCCGTAGCTGGCAAAGCATCCGCGCCGACAAATTCGAACGTGCTCAAGTTATTCTGTAAAGCGCGGTAAGTTACCAGAGACTAACTCACAGCGTCCCTTTGAGGGACGGAATCTGTGTGTGAGGGTTAATAGGGCGGGCTAACTCAAGCCAACATCCTCACCCATGCGCGCCGAATTCGTTGGCAATCGCCGTCGTCAGCCGCAGCATCAGGGTATAGGCGCGCTCGATCGGATCGATGTAATCGCGCCCGATCTGAGAGTAGCCTTCATTGTCGCCGTCGGGATAATCGCTCGGTGCATCGACCGCGAAATCCTCCGGCTGCGGGAAAGATGTGGGGAAGGCCCGGCGCAATTGTGCCAGCGCGTCTTCGATCCGCAGACTGAAGACCATTTCCAGCACATCGTCGCGGCTGATATCGTTCGCACGGCTAAAGGCCGGGATCGATACGGCACGCAGGAAGATGTGCTGCATCAGGGCAAGCCGTAGGGCCTGCGCTGCGCCGATTGTACGGCGGGTGTTCTCGCGATTCTCCAGCGGGGCTTCGTCCGGGATCAGGTCGAGCAGCCTGTGGAACTTCAGCGCATCGATCCGCAGGCGCGAGGCCAGGCGGCGGAACACGCCCGTCCGGTCATCTTTGGTGAGATATTCGGCCAATGTCTCGCATGCAGCCGAAAGGTGGCCTTCAGTGCCGCGATAGGGCCGACTCGCCCAATAGGCCGAATTGAACAGCTCGCCATGTGCGGCGACGGTCTTGATGCTCGCCAGCGCGTTGGAGGCGCGCGCGAGGCGGATCAGCTGCCTCCCGCGCTCGCTCTCATTGATGAGCGCCGCGAGCTCTTCATAATTGCCATCCGCCGCGCTGCCGATGCCGGAGATCACGTTCACCGGATAGCCGAGCTGTTGCAGGATGGAATTGTGTGGGATCGCGCGGATTTGGCGCAGTGACATGTCGCGGTCAGCCAAAAGGTCCGACTGCCGACGCGAGACGCGGCTGCCGGTTGAATTCAGCAGGCCCAGCCCGAACGCGGTGACTGCGCGCGA
>JBCBDF010000166.1:0-5645 GCA_038529875.1 Pseudomonadota bacterium
GCGCCATCATCATCATTGGCCACATCGACGCCCGACGGGGTGAACTCGGCATCGACCCATTGATAGCCGAGGCCACCACCGATGAACGGCTTGAACGCGCCGCCAGTGTTGATGTCGTAGAAGACATTGCCGAACACACCGAAATTGGTGACTTTGCCCTGACCATCGGCAATCACCTCACCCACGGTCGGGTTGGCCGCATCGGGTACGCCGCGGGTCAGCACGGCGACGTCGACGCCATCAATATCTGCGCCGCCAACTGTCAGACCGGAATGGCCCGAGACGTCGTATTCTGAATACGCGCCTTCTAACTCCAGACGAAACCCGTTTTCGAAGGCATAGCCAACTTGGCCACCAATCGCGAAACCGTTGTCGAAATCGGTTTGCCAACCGAGTGGAGTTTCGGCCGGAATCGCATCAAAATCAGCGGTCGCGGCTACATCGGCATCGAATTCACCTGAATTCTGGCTGTCACTTGGCAGGCTGATCCCGCCGCTAACTCCGACATACGGCCCTTCGGCAAGCGCTACGCCGGGTGCCAAAAGCACCGTGCTGGCGACGCCCGCAAAGGCGAAATGTTTGAAAGCTCTGTACATGATTTCCTCACGTTAGGTTGCGCCCCCAAAACGAGAAATCGCGTGGGGAACCTGAACCTACGCTGCAGAAATCAGCGGCTTTGCGGCGAAATGTTGCTAGTCTTCGTTGGCCAGCAGAAAGCGTTGCCGAGCTGCGTCGATCGGATTCACATCCGCGCCATCTTCAAAGTACCAGAACGTCCAACCATTGCAGCTTGGCGCGCCTTGCAAGTCTTTGCCAAGCCCGTGGATGGATCCTGTTTTACCGTCCAGTTCCAGCGAGCCATCTGCGCGTACCGTCGCAATCCACCGACGTTTTCTGTCGAAGACCTGCGTGCCCGGCTTGATCAGGCCGTTTTCGACCAGAGTGCCAAAGGCGACGCGCGGCGCGGCCTTCTTGCTCTGCATGGTTTCGATCGCGCTTTCATCGAGCGGCAATTCCTTCTCGATCCGCTTCATAGCGACACCGCGATAGAAATCCTCGCGCTCGCATCCGATCCATTCGCGGCCCAGACGTTTGGCCACCGCGCCGGTCGTGCCCGTGCCAAAGAACGGATCGAGCACCACATCGCCCTTTTCCGTGGTCGCTAGCAGCACGCGATACAGCAGCGCCTCAGGCTTCTGGGTGGGATGCGCTTTCTTGCCGTCTTCCTTGAGGCGCTCGGCCCCGGCGCAAATCGGCATCACCCAATCGCTGCGCATTTGCAGTTCGTCGTTCAATGTCTTCATCGCGCGATAATTGAACTGATAGCGCGATTTCTCGCCCATGCTCGCCCAGATCATCGTTTCGTGCGCGTTGGTAAAGCGCGTGCCCTTGAAATTGGGCATCGGGTTGGTCTTGCGCCAGACGATATCGTTTAGGATCCAAAAGCCGAGATCCTGCAAGATCGAGCCGACACGGAAGATATTATGATAGCTGCCAATCACCCATAGCGCGCCATCGGGCTTCAGTACGCGGCGCGCCTCGGTCATCCAGTCGCGGGTAAACTCATCATAGATGCGGAAGCTATCGAACTGGTCCCAGTGATCGGTAACCGCATCGACTTGGCTACCATCGGGGCGGTTGAGATCGCCGCCGAGCTGCAGATTGTAAGGCGGGTCGGCGAACACGCAATCGACGCTGTTATCCGGCAATGAGCGCATGGCTTCGATACAATCGCCCGGCAGGATCTGACCAAGCGGCAGATCAGGATGGGGGCCGCGCGCCTTGTCAGTCGCCTTCGCAACAGGCTTTGAAGCTGTCTTTGCAATTGTTTTCGCATCCCGCAGCTTTGCGGTTTCCATAACACCCATCGAAATTCCCCGAATTCGCGCGTCGCTTTCTTGCGGCGCAAAGTTATCCACAGGGTGAGTCCAAGCGGACTCCACGTCAAGGCAAACTTGATCGGGCATTATGGTTAACAGATGGTTAGCGCGCTACCTTCTCAGTAAGAACGAAACGAGGCCCCACAAGATATGGAGTCTCTTAGCCCGCGCAGGGGCCGAGATAGTGGGGTGTGGCGCAAAAGACTCGTTTGTTTTCTTTAGCCCCTCTAACGCCGGGTGGCGGATATTTGGTACGGCGTGCCTGGCCACCCGCGCCCTCCACCCTTCCACCCGGATGGTATCCCGGCAGGCTCCGGGTGGAAGGGTGGAGGACGCGGGTGGCTAGGCTCTACGAAAAATCAACCCAAAACAAACACAACATTGCCCAGGAACGCGACTAGCAGTGCCGCGCCAATCACTCTGCCGATCGATTTGGCGAACCACAGCAAGGCAAGCAGCGCCACAGCGCTCGCCATCAGCAGGCCCATTTGCAGGCCCAGCAAATTCTCTGGCAGCGCAAACGGCGCGATGCTCATAATCACACCACCAATCAGCAATATGTTGTAGATGTTCGAGCCCACAACATTGCCGATGGCAAGCGCCGATTTGCCACGCAATGCCGCCGCCAACGACGCGGCGAGTTCGGGCAAGGACGTACCAAACGCGACCACCGTCAGACCAATCGCGGTCTCGCTCACGCCGAAAATCGTCGCCAGGTCGATCGCTCCGCTCACCAATATCTGGCCGCTGAACACCAGAATGGCGAGCCCACCGACAAAAAGCGAAACGGCCAGAAAGGTGTTTTGCGGGGCATCGTCATGATCGTCTTCCGGCATGGCAGCACCGGGATTGCGATAGCGCCAGATAATGTAAGTCACGATGGCAGCGAGCAGCACCGCCCCGATCCAATGCGCACCCAATTGCGAGTAAGCCAGCGCTGCCAGCAATACCGTCGCTACCAGCGCAACCACCGCGTCGCGCCGTCCAGCGCCTGACAGCGCAATCGGTGTTACCGCCGCGGTCGCGCCCAGGATCAGCAGCGTATTGGCAAGGTTCGACCCGACGATATTGCCCCAGGCGATACCCGGCGACCCTTCCAATGCGGCCTGAACGCTAGCGACCATTTCCGGCATGCTCGTGGCGAAGCCGACGATCACGAGGCCGGTGAACAGCGTCGAGACGCCGAGTTTCTGGGCAATGCCCACCGCACCGCGGACCAGCAGCTCACCGCCGATGGCAAGGCCGATCAGGCCCCCGAGGCTCAAAAGAATCGCGTTCAACATGCTGGGAAGGCGCGCTAGCCGATCCCGGCCACGCTGCCGAGTGAAATCACCCGGTTAGAGCAAACTGGCCTGCGCGACGGGCGCAAAGCTCTGACGGTGCAGCCGGGTTGGGCCATGAATGCGCAGCGCCTCCATATGTTCACGCGAGCCATAGCCCTTGTTCCGTTCCCAGCCATAATGCGGATGCGCCTTGGCCGCTTCGATCATGATCCGGTCACGCCACTCCTTGGCGACAATGGAGGCAGCGGAGATTGCGGGCTCGATCCCATCCCCGCCGACTATCGCGCGCGCAGGCCAGTGCCAACCATCGCGTCTGCCCGCAGGCGTCATGTTGCCATCAATGATGACCTCGCCAACCGCGCAATCAAGCGCTGTACTTAAACGCTCCACAGCATCGGTCATCGCCTGAAAGGTGGCCTGGAGAATGTTGATCTCGTCGATTTGCGCAGGCTCGATCACGCCCACAGCCCAGGCGCAGCTTGCGCGAATTTCGAGATCGAGCTTGGCGCGTTTTTTCGACGAAAGCACTTTGGAATCCGCCAGACCCGCTGGCGGTGACTTGCACAGAACTACCGCGCCCGCCACTACGGGGCCAGCCAGCGGGCCGCGCCCCGCTTCATCAACGCCAATCACCGCCCCTTTTTCTGAGAGATCGAGGGCACCAAATCCGGTTTTGGGAGTTCCGTACAGCATGATGAAATTTTCCAAGCTAGCACCCACCCTATTCCTCCCTGCTTTCGCACTCGCAAGCTGCGGCAATGCGAATTCGGGGGAAGAGACTTCCCGCACGAGCGATATCGACTACTCGGTAACGGCGATGGGCGAGTTTGACGAGCCATGGGCACTCGCCTTTGCACCCGGTACCGAAACGATCTTTATTACCGAAAAGCCCGGCACGATGCGCGCGGTCGACACCACTAGCGGCACGGCCATCGAAGTCACCGGCATGCCCAATATCGATTATGGCGGCCAGGGCGGGCTTGGCGATGTCGCGTTCTTGCCATCGGAGGCCAGCGAAGATCTGTCCGAACGGACGATCTATCTCAGCTGGGCCGAGGCAGGCAATGGCAATACGCGCGGCGCAGTGCTTGGCCGTGGGACTTTGTCTTGCGAGGAAGAGGCCTGCGCGGTTTCCGGCCTTGAAGTCATTTGGCGTCAGGCCCCCAAAACCAGCAAGCGCGGGCACTATTCGCACCGGATCGTGTTTTCCCCAGACGAGCAATACATGTTCGTCTCCAGCGGTGACCGGCAAGAGCTTGAGCCTGCGCAAGACAACTCAAACAATCTTGGCACGGTGGTGCGCCTGAACCTTGATGGTACGCCAGCAGCAGGCAATCCTTTCGCGAAAGAAGGCGGAATCACCGCTGAAATCTGGTCCTATGGCCACCGTAATGTGCTGGGCCTGGGGTTCGATCCAGACGGGCAATTGTGGGATCTCGAACACGGTCCTGCGGGCGGCGATGAGTTCAACAAAGTGACGCGCGGCACCAATTATGGCTGGCCAACCGTGTCGGATGGCGATCACTATAATGGCGATCCAATCCCCGACCACGCAACGCGGCCTGAATTCCAGACCGCCGCGATTGGCTGGACCCCGGTGATCGCGCCGGGAGACTTCCTGTTCTACACCGGCGATGCGTTCCCTGCTTGGAAAGGCGACCCGTTGATGGTGGGCCTCGCCTCGCAAGGGATCGTCCATGTCGAGGTGAATGGAGACACCGCCACCGAGGTAGCGCGCCACGATTTCAACAATCGCATCCGCGGGATTGAGCAAGGCCCGGACGGTGCCGTGTGGCTGATCGAAGATGGCGAAGGCGGCAAGTTGCTGAAAGTTGAGCCTAATTGATTTGAGAGCGGATCAGGCATCCGCCTGATCCTGCCGCGCCGACCCACGCCCTCCACCACTCTGCTTGAGGGCGACTGGAAAACAAACTAAGCGCCGCGCGATGGCAACTCTAATCCCCCTCGCCGCAGTAGAGCCAGCGATGATCGAGCAATTGCTCGACCGTGCTTTTGGCGAGGATCGCCATGCGCGCACCGCCTATCGTATTCGCGCGGGCGTCAGCTGGCTCGAAGGCCTGAGCTTCGCCGCGCTTGACGACGACGACATGCTGGTCGGCACGATCCAGGTCTGGCCAGTCGCGCTGACCGATCCAGAGGGACGCGACTACCCCCTGCTGATGGTGGGCCCGGTTGCCGTGCTGCCCGAACATCAAGGCCAGGGTTTCGGCAAGGCGATGATGGTCGCCAGCCTGCAAGCCATCAACGAGACGAGCGCTGGCGCATCGCCGCTGCCGCAAATCCTGATCGGTGACAGCGAGTATTACGGGGTCTGGGGCTTTGTCGCCGAACCGACCGCCGGTTGGCGCGCACCCGGCCCCAACGATCCCGCGCGCCTGCTGGTACGTTGCGACAATCCCGCCGTGCTGCCTGAGAAGGGCAACCTTGGCCCTTGGGGCTCGAGAAAAGATATGACTTCGCA
>JBCBDF010000167.1:0-5640 GCA_038529875.1 Pseudomonadota bacterium
AGCGACGCGACCTTTAGGTCGTGTGAGCGAGGATATCGCACCTGCGGATGCAGGTGCATGAAACAAAGACTCCGGCGGCTGAAGCCAAACCAGCACTATCACCTACGGGACTCTACGTGCCCACGCAGCCACCCGCGCCGTGTTAGGCTCCGCCACCCCAGGACAAGGAGCAAACCATGCAAAAGACCACCCATGCCGACCGCGAGAAGGAGCTGCGCGAACTGCTCGCCAAGCTTGAAGCGCATCCGGACAAGGCCCTGCTCGAAGAGCGCGCGCGCGTCGCCGTGCTGCAAAACATGCTGGCCGCGCGCGAGAAGACGAGCGGCTGAGCATTGCCGTTCGATCGCCTCGGTAAACTCGGGCATCGAGGCTGCGGATGCAGCCGCGGGAACAAACGTCCATTTTCCTACTCACCGACTGCGCGCCTAGAACACGCGCATGTTCATGAGTGATGTCCAGCAATCGAGTCTTCAATCGCTAAAACCGATTACAGCGCCGCGTTATGATCGATTGGATTTAAGCACCTGGACTGTGTTCCATGCGTTCCAAACGTGCCGCACGCGCGACGAGCTGAGTGCGCTTCGACCAATCCCGCAGCCGTTTGACTCACGTCAAAGCGCGCTGCCGAGTGCACCCTATCGTCGCCTCGTCACCAAAGAAGAGGAAGGGCTATCCATGTCACAACACACACCCAACGAACTGACCGAGGTCTTCAAGCGCGACCGCGAGCTGATCACCCGGCTGAAGCAGGAGGATGCGCATTACGCGCGGCTCGCAGACCAATATCACGAGGTAAACCGTCAGGTGCATCGCATTGAAAGCGAGACTGAGGCGGCGAGCGACGACCGCACCGAAGCGCTCAAGAAGAAGCGGTTGGGGCTGCTCGACGAGATCACCGCGATTGTGACGGAGGCGCGGGCTGGGGCGTCCTGATCCGGGTGCGCTGGAATGAGGGACGTGCGCGCCGAGCGGCCCGGCTTATGCCGCGCGCGCCTCAGCCGCCGGTCCATCGCGCCTGCTGGGCCGTTCTGGTAGGCGCTGTGTTCGCTTTATCCTGAGGAGGAAACCATGAAAACCACTCGTATTCTCGCCCCCGTATTGGCCGCGCTGGCGCTGGCAGCCTGCGGCGAAGCCGGAGATACCACCTACGATACCGATGTTGTCGATGAAGGCGGCGGCGAGCTGATCGTCGACCAACCTGACCCCAATGCGGTGCCGGTCGATCTGCCCGAAACGCCGATGACCAATGTGCCGCCGGAAGGGAGCATGCCGGAAGAGCCGGACCTGTCGATACCGGACGAAGTCAAAGAGAGTGTCGAAACGCCGGACGCTGAATCGACCGAGTAGGCGCTGGCTGAATAGGGCTGAAACCGGCCCTATTCCCAGCCCCAGGCTGCCGGAGGAGCCTCGACTTCCTGAGTGAGGTCGAACTCGACGCGGAAGAAGCGGTCTTCGGGCGCGCCGCCCTGTCTTGTGCGCTTGAGCTGGTAGGCGAATACGCCGTTTTCGGTGCCTGCCGGATCGACTTCGACAGTCCAGACATTGGTGACCGAGGCGGTCAGGCCCTCGCGTTCGAACAGAGCGATGCTCTCCGCATCCACCGGGAAGTCCTGCGCGCGCGATGCGCCCGCGGCGCTGCCTTGGTCCGCTGTATCGCCGCCATACATGGTGACGGCGTCGGGCTCGCCATCCTCATGCCGATGATCATGTTTGAGGCGCAATCCTGCGCCGGTTTTGGTGATCAGCCAGGTGCGCGAGCGATCCCACTCGCCTGCGCTGGTCTCGACATGGAACGGTACAGCGATGCGGTCTTCCGAGCATTCGCGCACATGCATGACCATTGCCTTACCGACGAAATCGGCATCGGCGGCGTCTTCGCTCACCAGCTCGCCAGCATAGGCTTTTCCGCAATGGCTGGAGAGCGCGGTCCAGAATTCTGCCTGCGGATCGGGCGTTGGCTCAGATGCGACATTGTCGCGCACTTCGCAGGCGGCGAGTGCGATAGCGGCGGCGAGAGGCGTGGCGATGCGGAGGGCGGGTGAGAATGCTTTGGTCATGCCCCGCACTATCAGCGGCATTGGCGAAGCGCCACCGCAGAGCGTTTGATTCAAATCAAGGCGTGCGGGTCGTGGCCGCCTAGGCTCGCTGAACAATCAGAGGAGAACGCCTTTAATGTCCGCCCATACGCCGCATGAACTGCTCGATGAATTTCCGCGCGACGCTCAGGTCCTCCACTTCCTGAAGCTCGGTAATTCGCACTTCAACACACTTGCCGAGCGGTATCATGCGGTGAACCGAGTGATCCACCGGATCGAAAGCGAAATAGAGCCGAGCAGCGATTTTCACTGCGAGGGGCTTAAGAAACGGCGCCTGCACCTGCTCGATGAGATCGCCGAAATGATCGAGGAAGCGGAGCAAGAACTGGTTATCGCCTGAGCTGGAGAGGGACCAGGCGAGATTTGGGGCGAGGCTAGCACCAATTGCGGCGCGGCCCGCCCCATTTTTCTGCGAGCCCTTCGCGCACCAGCGTCATCCCCAGACTCTCCCCGTCGCGCATCGCCACGCGCAGCGCCCTGCCATAGCGGTCGGTCTTGCGACCCTGTGGATTGGCGGCGAGGGTGAAGGCCCCTTCATTCAGCAGCGCCCGCATCCGCGCCGTGGCGGCATCGCCCAGCCGGGCTTCGCGAGCGCATGCGGGGCGCGAGACTTCCGGGGTGTCGATATCGGCGATGCGGATCTTGGTGCCGCGATACCAGATCGTGTCGCCATCGACGATGCAGGTTACGCGTCCTGATCCGACGCAGGGTTCGAATTGGGCACGCTCGCGGTCGATGGAGCGGCTTGCCTGCGCATATGCGCTATCGCTGGTGGGTGGTCCGATAATGAAGGCGGAGGCAAGCGGGGCGCAGAACAGCAACGCGATCCGATGGCCAAATACGAACGGGTTTTGCACGCGCTCAATGTGGCTGCGCTGCTCGCAATTTCGTATGCGGGCGAATGCTTAGGGAAAGCCCGTAGAGTGAGGGTTTTCCATGCTTTGACATGCGAAGCGGGTGTTGTGGGCAAGCATAGTATACGGCAGACTTGCGTTTCGGGTGTTACCGGGGGCATGCATTTTGGCCGGGATTGAAACTTTAAAGGGGAGAGATGCGGTGAAATTGATGGGCAAACAGATTGCGATGCTTGGGGCGAGCGGCATGGCCTTTGCGCTGATGGCTGCTCCGGCACTGGCGGATAATCATGCGAGCGAAGAGGAAGAGGTGGTCATCACCAATGAAATGATCTTCCCCGCCGACGCCGTATGGAAGCACAGTTTTGATGCTTATGAGGGGCAGGCGGGTGAAGTGAATGCCGCTTTGCGCCGCGCACTGGCTTTCTCAAAGGCGATGGAGGAACAAGGCGTCGCACCCGAGCGGGTCAAGATCGGTATTGTCGTGCACGGGCCGTCTGTGTTCGATGTGTCGGATCACGCGCGCTATGGCGAGAAATATTATGGGCTCGAAAATCCAAATACCGAAGTGGTTGCCGAGCTGATCGAACGCGGCGCGGAAATCTGGGTATGCGGGTTTGCTGCGAAATACCACAAGGTCGGCAATGTGCACCTGCTGGACGGGGTCAAGATGGCACCCACCGGAACAGTCGCCCATGCGGAACTGCAACGACGCGGCTATGGCATCAACGCGTACTAGACAGCGCTAAAGCTGGCGCTGTTCGCATACCCTCAAAACAGCAGTGTCTCGGGGTCGGGCATGGGCTCTTGCCGCTGTGCCTTGATCAGGCTCATCACGCTGCGAACACCGACCCATACGGCAATAATCGGCAGCAGGAGCAGGCCGATCAGCACGACCGTGAGCACGGCGGCAATAATCGAAGCGACAAAGCCGATCCAGAAGGTGCGGATGAGATAGGTGTAGTGCGAAGTCATCCATGGCTCATGCTGCTCGCCTTGCCACACATGGGCAAGCACGATGCCGACTAAACCGGAAACTCCGGTCAGGAAGCTGCCCAGAAAGAGCAGGCTGATAATTGTCGGGCGGTTGGCGTCGAAGCCTTGTCCGGATGGCGCAGGCTGGCGGTTGCCGCCGCTAAGGTCTGGGCGGTTGGTGGTGTTCGGCTCGTCCATCATGTGATCCCCAAGAAAGCAGTGAGAGTACAATAGAACGTAACGTAATACAGCACACTGCGCAAAGTGGCGCGCTCTAGCTGCACCAATCGCGCGGCGATGTGCCCCACCCGCTAGCGCCAGCCATACCGGCATCGATCATCGCATCGGCCAGGTAATCATAGCCGCCGCCTGCGCGCAATCGGCGCACTTCACGCAGTTCGCGGCCATACTGGTCGTAGGCCGTTTCATCTGCTCCGCTCCATTCGATCCGGCCATCTTGCAGCCACGTATGAAGGAAGGCGCGCGCCTCGATCGCCTGGGCACTTTCGGCCGCGCAGGCACCGTCCAGTTCGGGCGCATCAAACCCGGTCAGGCGGATGCGCCGCGCACCCTCGCCAAACCCGATTGCAATCGTATCGCCGTCGATCACGCAGCCCTGACTTGGGCCGTCGCCGCGCTGGCCGCAAATGCCGAATGTGCGGTCCACGCTGACCCAGTCTTCTGCGCCGCCGCCGGTGAGCGGGCGAAAGACAAACCACCAGGCTGCCATCACCACCAATGCCAGCACCGGCACGCGCCACATAATCCACCAACGCATCAAATTGCCGCGCCTGCGGCCAGATCGGGATCGTCGTTTCAGCATGCGCCCGATGATAGCAGCGCATGGCGGTGCAAGGCAAAGGGCCACCGGGAGTGTTTGCTCCTGGCGGCCCTCTTTCAGTCTGCTCAGCCCGGATGGGCCGAGATAGACTTATGCTTCGATTGGTTCGAGCGAACCCTTGCCGCTAGGCGTGTCGATATCGACGCAGGTTCCGGCATCGACATAGGTCCAGGCATTGCCCTGATAGTCTACCACGCTGGTGCCGGCGCAGCTGGTGCCGGGGCCTGCCGCGCAATCGTTCTGGCCCGCTTTGGACACGCCATAGCATTTCTCTTTTTCGCCGCCGCCAGCAGCCGCCAGCGCCTCTGCTTCGGTGTTGGCTGCGCCCTCTTCCGAGCCGCCCGATGCACCGCCTGAGCAGGCAGCGGCAAGGCCAGCGGCCACGGCAAGAGCGAATGATCCTTTGATCTGAGTGGTGTTCATGATGTCCTCCAAAATTCCTAGTTTATGGCGGCGCATGCTTACACCACCTGTTTGGCGATTCGCATCACGCGGGCGAAAGGTTACGCCGCGCAAGAAAGTTTTTTCAAGGCTGCATGGGATGCAACATCGCAGCTTATAACCTGCGCGCCGCTTTTCAGCTGGCAATGAAGCGGCTAAGCGCTCGCAGTAGAAGACTGAACCGGAAGCGAAATGACCGCCAACACCGAAATCGCGCCAGAGATGGCAAAAGCCGAAGTGCTGATCGAGGCGCAGCCTTACTTTCAGCGCTATGCCGGGCGCACATTCGTGGTTAAAAATTGCGGCCATGCGATGGGCAATCCCCAGGCCGCGCGCGATTTTGCCGAGGATATCGTGCTGCTCAAGGCGGTCGGGATCAATCCCGTCGTGGTCCATGGCGGCGGTCCGCAAATTGGCGAGATGCTGGAAAAGC
>JBCBDF010000168.1:0-5607 GCA_038529875.1 Pseudomonadota bacterium
ATCCTCATGGGTTCGCATTCTTCCGTATAAATCCGAAAAAAACAATGAAATCAAAACCATGTCGCTGATTCGCGTCCGCTTGCGTTCGCTTGCATGCGCTTGAAGCCGGATTTGGAGTGGGGGTATTTTGGGGGTACTTTCGGGGGGTACCGAAAAGGAGCGATACCCCCAATGGCTTTGAGTGAGATTCAGATCAAGAATGCGAAGGCGGCAGAACGACCCTACAAGCTTGCCGACGGTGAAGGGCTATTCCTCCTCGTAAAAGAGAACGGTTCGAAGCTTTGGCGCTTGAAATACCGCTATCGCGGAAAGGAGAAGCTGCTTTCCTTTGGTGCTTATCCTGACGTCGGAATAGCGGCTGCGCGTGAGTTGAAGACGCTTGCAAGGGCTGCCTTGGCCGAAGGCAAGGATCCGATGGTCCACAAGCCTGGTCGAGATTTCGAGCCAGAGAGAACCTTCAAGGCTGTTGCTGAGATGTGGCACAAGAATCGAAAGAGCAGCCTTGATCCAGCTCATGCGAAGCGAGTCTGGTCTCGAATGGAACGGGACGTGTTTCCGGTATTGGGCGAAAGGATGATGCACGAGATCACCCCGCCTGAAGTTTTGGGCGTGATCCGCAATATTGAAGAACGGGGCGCTCTGGATATCAGTCGGCGTGCGAAGCAGAGCATTGGCCAAGTTTTTCAGTTCGCCATCGCAAGTGGGCTTTGCGATGCGGACCCCACGGCTCATCTTCGCGGCGCTCTGAAGCCGCGCCCTCGAGTAAAGCATATGGCCAAACTGCCGCTCGCTCAGTTGCCAGAGCTCATAAACAAGCTGGATCAATATAATGAAGAAGGGGAGCGACGCTCCGAGATTACTCGCGCAGCGCTCACCTTCGCGCTTCTGACATGGGTCAGAACGAAGGAACTTCGTTTCGCCAAGAAGCACGAGTTCGAGGATCTAGACGGAAAATCTCCGCTTTGGCGCATCGGGCCTGATCGAATGAAGATGCACCGTGAGCATATCGTACCATTGTCAATGCAAGCCGCTTCGCTCGCCAAGGACATGATCGCATGTTCTCAAAGTGACTATGTCTTTCCCGGTCAGAAGCGTGGATTGCCGCTATCCGAAAACACCATGATCTATGGTTTGTATCGTCTGGGCTATCACGGTCGGCAGACTGTTCATGGCTTCAGAGGTCTTGCGAGCACATGGGCCAATGAACAGCTTGTCGAAGTCGGCCAACCGCCAATGTGGATCCGAAAGTACCATGAAGACTGGGTCGAGCTTCAACTGGCTCATAGCGAGGAAAACGAAGTTCGCGGGGCCTATAATGCCGCAGAGTATCTGGCGCCCCGTCGCGCGATGCTTCAAGATTGGGCGAACTTCCTCGATGCGATGCGCGGAAAGACAGACAATGTCGCGATCTTGAGAGCTGCGTGATTTAGCCCGCTACGCCGGCACCTGGCCCAGCCACTCAACTCGAAGACGGTCAAAGCCCACAACGATGCCCTCGGCGGTGACCTCGAAACCGAAGTCTTCGTTCGATGGTTCGTAGCCTTCCAGAACCCAGTGGTTACCTGCATCTGTCACGATCGCTGCCCCGCGCGGGAGATGCTCGAGCCGTCCGCTGATCCTTCTCCGATTCGTGTTCATAGTGCGCTGTATGCCATCCATCTTCGGATAACGCTCCTTACATATCCCGGCGTTTCCCTATTTCGCGGAATCCCGCCTGCCCGGGATACCGCGCCAGGTCCCGCATTGTAGGCCGCCAGTGCGAGATGGATCGCACCAAACCGGTCGAGCATCTGCCTTAGATATCGCGCGCCACCGTCGATATTCTGAGCTGGATCGTGCCGATTGGTTACGCCGAGTTCTCGTGCGGTTGCAGGCATGAGTTGCGCAAGTCCGGCTGCACCAGCCGGACTGATCGCCATTGGATTGAACCGGGATTCTTGCCAGACCAATGCCTGGAGCAAGCGAGGCGGCAATCGATACCTTGCTTCAGCTTGGCGGATGAGGGGTTCGTAGAGCGTCTCTTTGAAACTTCGACGAGCGGGGGATGAGATATCTCTTCCGTTCCTTATGACCGCCAAGGCAGGATCGTAAGTAACTTCTTGGTCTGACGGTTTTTCGACCTTGCTCAGCCGGTGATTAAAGACCCGGAACTCCTGCGCCTGCGCAATGGCGGGGATCGCAATTGCAAGCCCACAACACACGCCAGTTACCCATTTTCGTCTCATCACGCTCTCTCCTAGCTTGCCTGGATGCGCGACAGAACATAAATAGAACATTGGGGTGTAGGAAAGCGCCGTGCGCGTCCGGCAAGAGGAGAGGGGACAGTCGGCAGGGGCAATTGTGCGGCGATGGAGCCAGTATGTCCGTTTCGAACTCAACCCTTTCCCGACCTTCGCTTGAGGAAACCGCTCGCAAGCTCTGCGAAAGCCGCGGCGGCAAGTGGTCTGGCACCAAGGGCATGGCACGTTGCCCTGCACACGACGATCGCACGCCTTCGTTAGGTGTCACCCTTGGCCGTAAGGCTATCCTTCTGCATTGTTTCGCCGGCTGTGATCAGGACAGCGTGCTCGCTGCCCTCGCTCGAGAGGGGATCGAGACCTCTGCGCTATTTTCAGGCTCCTCCGACGAGTTTCCGATCCAGCTGGGCTATTCCAGCCAGCCATCGGCTGCAGCACTCCGCATCTGGCGCGATGCTCGACCGTTGCACCGAAGTCCTGCCAAGGCATATCTAGAAGAGCGCGGCATCCTCGCAACGTCCCATGCACTTAGGTTTCACCCGCGCACACCGCTTGGTCCGAAGGGGCGCGCCCGCTTTTTGCCAGCGATGATCGCTGCGGTCAGCCTCGACGAGGGACCGATTGCCGTTCACCGGACCTTCCTGTCGCATTCCGGCCATACCCAGGCCTCGTTTGCCAAGCCGAAGCGCGCACTGGGGTCACTTGGCGAGGCGGCAGTACGTCTGTTCGCACCCGCCGAGGGAAGGCTCGGTCTCGCTGAAGGCATTGAGAGCGCGATGTCGGCCTATGCGCTCACCGGCATCCCGACGTGGGCAACGCTCGGCAATGAACGCTTCGGGCTGGTTGCCATTCCGGAGAGCGTGAGCGACCTTCATCTCTTCGTCGATCACGATTCTGGCGGCGACCTTGCAGCTAACCGTGGGCGCGATTCTTATCTCCGTGAAGGGCGGCACATCCAAGTCCGACGGCCCAATTCGCGCGGGACCGACTGGAACGACGAACTCCAGTCATGGCTTCGCCGCAAGGCGTGTCGATAAGAGGAGAGAGAGCTTCTCGAATTCCTGACCCGGCAGAGGGCACGTTTCCCGATGCCTCAATCAGGAGGACGACAAGCCATGTTCCAGTCAGACTTTTTCCCAGACCGCGAGACACCGAGTACAATTCCGCTCGCTTTCGCAGTGGGTGAACAAATTTCCCGGCGACTTGCGAATGGATGCCATCTCACTCGAGCGGATATCGCCGAGTTCTTCGCCGCTCAAACCGGCGTACAGGACTGGGGCAGTGCGTGGACCATCGACGATTATAACAACGCGGTCGAGATTGGGGCCTTGCTCTGGCTTCGCGAATTTTCACGGATCGATCTCGATACCGGTTTCCACGAGGCCACAGCACGGTTCGATTGGCTCGAGGCGGCCTTGCCGCCTCGCCACGTGCGCAGTGAGGTCCAGGTCGAGCTGCAGCAGTTCTCGACGCCGCCGATCCTTGCCTGGCTTATGGCCAAGGCAGCGTCCCTTGGCACGCGAGATCACATTCTCGAACCGTCAGCCGGGAATGGCGCTCTTGCGCTCTGGGGCGACGTTCGAGATTGCTCGCTGACCCTCAACGAGATCGATCGCGCGCGTCGCGATGTGCTGGCACATATCTTCCCAGATGCCCGGCTATCCGCAAATGACGGCGAGTTGATCGCCGAACTCGTCGATGGCTCAAGCCCCAGCGTCATCCTGATGAACCCTCCCTTCGCCCGAAGCCGCGAACGGGGTGTCGATGGCCGCACGGCAATGCGTCACTTGCGCAGTGCGCTGAGGGTATGTGCAGTAGGAGGTCGCATCGTGGCCATCCTCCCGGACGGCTTTGATGCTACGGCTTTTGTCGAAGAACAGGAACAGGCTTCGCTGCTGCTCAATATCCGGTTGTCGGGCGCATTCTCACGCAGCGGAACCGGGATCGCGGTCAGAATGGTCGTGATCGAGAAGGCGGATTTTCAGGACAATTCCACGATTTCGGGTGAGTTCGCCGATCTCACCGAACTGAATTCCTGCCTGGCGCATTTGCCCAATCGTGCGCCCTTGCAGGCCAAGATCCATCGCCTTCCGGTACGTTCATTTGCGACCTTGGTAAGCGGCACTTCCGCGCGCAAGCCGGACGCTCCTTTCGTGACGAGGGCCGCCGAAAAGAACGCGGCAGTCGCGCTCGATTATCAAGCACTGGACGAGCCTGCACCCGTTCCCGAGCAGGCGGGCATCTACCTGCCTTACCGGCCGAGCCGCGTCATCATGCAGGATGCACCTGTTCACCCGACACCGCTCGTAGAATCGGTGGCAATGGGCTCGGTCGCAGCACCGGTTCCTAAGGCGCGCCCATTGCTTCCCGCCAACTGGCAGGAGGGCAAACTGCTCTCGGCCGCGCAATGCGAGACACTGATCTACGCTTGCGAAGCATTCGCACGCGACCTTCCCGGGCAGTTTCGACCGAGCCAACAAGGGACGACGGTTGAACTCGCGGAGGACGGTCACTCCTACAGGCGAGGCTTTTTCCTCGGTGATGGTACGGGCACGGGCAAGGGCCGCCAAATCGCGGGCGTCATTATGGATCGCTGGCTCTCGGGGGAACGCCGTCACATCTGGATCACCAAGAACGAGGCACTGCTCGAAGACGCGCGCCGCGACTGGGAAGCGATTGGCGGGCTTCCGCTCGATATCCAGCCGCTCTCCCGTTGGAAGCTCGGAGGTCCAGTAACGATGCCCGAGGGCATTCTCTTCGTCACCTATCCGACGCTTCGTTCTGGACGCGCCGAGGATACGAGGCTCGATCAGATCCTCGCCTGGGCCGCCGAAGATTTCGAGGGCGTGATTGCCTTCGACGAAGCCCATTCCATGGCGAATGCGCTCGGCTCTGCCTCCACCCGCGGCAAGGTCAAAGGCTCGGAGCAGGGCATGGCGGGCCTGAGGCTGCAAAACCACCTGCCGCGCGCCCGCGTTCTCTATGCGTCCGCGACCGGTGCCTCGGACATTGCCAATCTCGGATACACGGCCCGGCTTGGACTGTGGGGGCCCGAGACCGCATTTCCGACGCATGAGGCGTTCATGACCGAGATCCGCGCCGGCGGCGTGGCGGCAATGGAACTGGTTGCCCGCGATCTCAAGGCACAGGGGCTCTACCTTGCCCGTGCGCTGTCTTTTGCCGGGGTGGAGTACGAGATCCTCGAACATCAGCTCACTGAAGCGCAGGTGCGGATCTACGATGCCTACGCCGATGCCTGGGCGATCATTCACCGCAATCTCGACCAAGCGCTCGAAGCGACCCGCGTGGTCGACGAGGACAGCGGTGACACGCTCAATCGCAACGCCAAGGCTGCGGCGCTCTCGATGTT
>JBCBDF010000169.1:0-5602 GCA_038529875.1 Pseudomonadota bacterium
TCTACCTCGATGCTGAGCTTCTCAAACGGGCTGACGAGGTAGAGGACGCAGCCTTCGTCGCAACCGATTGCGCCGAACGAGATGGCGGCCTGGCATTCCGCCTCAACACCGATGAGTTGGTGATCGCCGGGCCGGAGCACCGCCTGCGCGCGGCGGGCGATGCCGAAACACCCGCAATCTACCTGCATGTGCGGCGCGGTTGCGAAGCGCGGCTCAACCGTTCCACCTACGCGCAGCTCGCCGAAATCGCGCTCGCGAATGGCGATGACTGGACCGTCACAAGCGAGGGCGAGACATTCTCGCTCATGCCCTGAGGCCAGCCCCGCAATGAGCGCACTCTTCGATCATCTTAGCCAATTGCTTGAAGCGGGGCACCGCGAGGAAATCCCCGACCTGCTGAGCGACGAGCGCTTCCTTGATAGCGAACGCACGGCAGCGGCAGCTGTGTTGATTGCCGTCACTGACAGGCCCGAACCCGGCGTCATCCTGACCCAGAGGCCACAGGACATGCGCGATCATCCGGGACAGGTTGCCTTTCCCGGCGGCAAGCTCGACGATGGCGAAGATGCGGTGAAGGCGGCTGTGCGTGAGGCGCATGAGGAGCTGGCGATTGATCCGCAGGCGGTCCGTGTGGTGGGTGCAACCGACCGCTACCAGACGGGCACCGGGTTCGATGTGACCCCTGTGCTCGCGGTGATCCCGCCCGATCTCGTCCTCACGCCCAATCCCACCGAGGTCGAAGCGTGGTTCGAAGCGCCGCTCTCGCTACTGCTTGAACCCAAGAATTGGGAGAGCCACGAAGTGTTCTGGCGTGGGCAGATGCGGCATTATCTCGAAATGCATTATGATAACTTTCGCATCTGGGGTGTGACCGCCGCAATCATCGCCAATCTGGGGCGGCGGATAGCGCCACAAGGTTTTGCCCCGATCGGATCCAAACGTGTCGCCTGAACCACGCGCTACCCTGGCCGCCGCCGACTGGCCTAAACGTGAAGGGCTGCGCTCTCTCACGGAGGCTCTAGGCGCGGAAAACATCCGCTGGGTCGGCGGCGCGGTGCGCGACACTCTGCTGAACATGGCAGTGAGCGATGTCGATTGCGCGACCAAGCTTACGCCCGACGCGGTCATCGAACGCTGCGGCGAGGCGGGCATTCGCACTGCACCCACCGGGATCGACCACGGAACGGTCACCGCTATCCTCGACGATGGCCCGGTGGAGGTGACGACGCTGCGCCATGACGTATCCACCGATGGCAGGCGCGCGACCATCGCCTTTGCACAGGACTGGCAGGAAGACGCCGCGCGGCGTGATTTCACGATCAACGCCCTGTTCGCCCATCCCGAAACACTCGAAATCTCGGACTATTTTGGCGGGCTGGATGATCTGGCGGCACGGCGTGTGCGCTTTATCGGCGATGCCCATGCGCGCATCCGCGAGGATCATTTGCGTATCCTGCGCTATTACCGCTTTCAAGCCCGATTTGGTGCGGAGCTCGACGCGGTCGCAGAGCAAGCCTGCGAGGAGCTGGCCGATACGCTCAAGGGCCTGAGCCGCGAACGGGTGTCGGGCGAATTGTTGAGCATCCTTGCGCTGCCCGATCCGCACCCGACCATTCACCGGATGCGCGAAAAGGGCGTGCTCGGCGTGATCCTGCCCGAGGCGTGCAAGACCTATGTCGAGGCGCTCCGAGCACTCATTGCGGCGGAAAGCGCGCAAGGTTTTTCGGGCGATCCGCTGCGTAGACTTGCGGCTCTACTCCCGCCGGTTCGCGAAGTGGCCGAGACGGTTTCAGCGCGCCTGCGACTGTCGAAAGCCCAGCGCGCGCGGCTGGTCTGTGCCGCTGAAAGGGTGTCAGAAGATCACTCAGACATTTATTCGCTTGCCTATCGCGAGGGGGCCGAGGGGGCGATTGATCGCTTGCTGCTGCTGGGCGCGGATGCGACCGGGTTAAAAGGGTGGGAGCGCCCGATCTTCCCGCTCAAAGGCGGCGCGATCGTGGCGCGCGGGGTCGCAGCAGGGCCAGAGGTCGCGCGCATCCTGCAAGGCGTTGAGCGGCAATGGGTCGCAGAGGGCTTCCCGAATGAAGCCCGCGTTCAGGCGCTGTTGGATGAGGCTCTGAGCAGCCAACCCTAAGCCTTAGGCCCGTACCCTAATCCCCAAAACTGTTGCTCTTGGGGAAGCCCTGAGGCGGCATTCGCCCCGCCCCGCCGCGCGCAACTTTCCACAAATGGATCTCCGTCTCGGTGCGCGTGCGCTCACCCGATCCGCCCATCTGCCAGCTTAGCCCATCGCCGAGTGTAAACGTAATCGCATCGGCAAGCCCGCCATCGCGGTAGCGTTGCAGCATCACCCCCTGCCCCTTGGCCATCACCGGCATTTCCTCAAGGTTGAAGACCACTAGCTTGCGATTGTCACCGACGCAGGCGACGTGATTATGCTCGGGGGCGATCTCGCGGATCACTTGCAATTGCGCATCGCCCTTCAGATTAACGACCTGCTTACCCTTCTTCGTTTCGGCCAGCAGCTCAGCGGTCTCGGCGACGAAGCCCTTGCCGATACTGGAGGCAAGCAGCAGACGGCCGCCTTCCTTATGCACCAGCATTCGCGCAATCGACGTATCAGCCTCTAGATCAATCATGGTCCGCACCGGCTCGCCAAAGCCGCGCGCGCCGGGCAATTTATCGCAGCCCAGCGTGTAGAACCGCCCATTTTCCGCTGCGATTAGCAGTTTGTCGGTCGTCTGCGCGTGGAGGATATAGGCGAGCGCATCGCCTTCCTTATATTTGAACTCCTGCGCCAGATCGACATGACCCTTCGCCGCCCGGATCCAGCCCTTCTGGCTGAGGATGATCGTGACCGGCTCTTTCTCGATCATTGCATCCATCGAGAACTCGACCGCAGGCGCAGCTTCCTCGATCCGGGTGCGACGTTTGCCGAGCGGCGTGTCCTCCCCATATTCCTTGCGCAACGCGCGCAGGTCTTTCTTCAGGCGCGTGCGCTGGCGTGCCGGCGAACCGAGCAGCTTTTCCAGCTCTTCCTGTTCTTCGAGCAGCGATGTTTTCTCATCGCGAAGCTGCATTTCCTCCAGCTTGCGCAAAGACCGTAGCCGCATGTTGAGGATCGCTTCCGCCTGCCTGTCGGTAAGCTTGAATTCCTTCATCATCAACGGCTTGGGTTCATCCTCGGTGCGGATGATCTCAATCACCCGGTCGAGATTGAGGAAGGCGATGATATAGCCTTCGACCAGCTCCAGCCGGGCGGCGATCTTGTCCAACCGGTGCTGCGCGCGGCGTTGCAGAATATCGATCTGCGCGCGCGTCCAATTTTCCAGCAGCTCTTTCAGCCCCATCACCATCGGTGTGCGGGTGGCGTCCAGCACATTGAGGTTAAGACCAAAGCGGGTCTCTAGGTCTGTCAGCTTGAACAGCGATTCCTTGAGCAATTCCGGGTCGACATTGCGGCTACGCGGGACCAGCACGATGCGGATCTGCTCGTCGCTTTCATCGCGCACATCCTCCAGGATCGGCAGCTTCTTGTCGGCAATCGCCTGCGCGATCTGCTCAATCAGCTTGCCCTTGGCGACCTGATACGGGATTTCGGAAATGACCAGCTGCCATTGCCCGCCGCCCAGCCGCTCAATCCCAGCCTCGCGATCCTCAGCCTTCTCGGCCTCCGCCGCATGGAACACGCCGCGCAGCCGGAAAGACCCGCGCCCGGTCGCATAGGCTTCGCTGATCGCTTCCTTGCTATCGACCACCTGCCCGCCGGTCGCAAAATCCGGCCCGGCGAACAGCTCCATCAGCCGCTCATGCTCAACATGCGGATTGTCGATCAGCTCCAGCGTCGCGTCGATCACCTCGGCGACATTGTGGCTCGGGATATTGGTCGCCATGCCCACCGCAATCCCGCTCGCGCCATTGGCCAACAGGTTGGGGAACAGGCCCGGCATCAGCTCCGGCTCTTGCTCCTCGCCATTGTAGGTCGGGATGAAGTCGACCGTGCCCTCGTCGAGGCCTTGCATCAACTGCATCGCCGTCTTGGTCAGGCGCGCTTCAGTATAACGGTAGGCGGCGGCGTTATCGCCATCCACATTGCCGAAATTGCCTTGGCCTTCGACCAGCGGATAGCGCAGCGAGAAATCCTGCGCGAGGCGGACCATCGCATCGTAAGCGGCGGTGTCGCCATGCGGGTGATATTTACCAATCACCTCACCCACGACGCGGGCGGATTTCTTAAAGGTGTTGCTTGGGTCCAGCTTCAGCTGGCGCATGGTCCATAGCAGGCGGCGATGGACGGGTTTTAAACCATCGCGCAGATCGGGCAACGAGCGCGCGGTGATCGTCGAAAGCGCATAGACGAGATAGCGTTCTTCGAGCGCGCTATCGAACGGCGCATCAACGATTGCGTCAAACGGATCTTCGGGCAAGTCGCCGGCATTCTTGTCTTTGGTGTCAGCCATACTCCACCCGCTTAGCAATGCATGCGTGCGCGGGGGAGAGGCGTTTCCACAGGAATGGGTGGGGAGTCTAACGCTAGATAAGGCGATTTAACCTCGACTTTGATCGCTTGGGTTACGCAAAGCCCCAACTTCCTCGCGCAAAGCCCGCAGCTGGATCAGGATTTCCTCGCGTTCGCTGTGTGCCTCTTCGTCGGTCGCTTCGGACATCGCGTTGACGATCACACCGATAAACAGGTTGAGCACGATGAAGCTCGTCATCAGGATAAACGGTACGAAGAACGCCCAGGCATAGGGATATTCCTCCATCACCGGGCGCACGATCCCCATCGACCAGCTTTCCAGCGTCATGATCTGGAACAGCGAGTAGAGCGATGCCCCGATGCTGCCGAACCAGTCGGGGAAGCTCGCGCCGAACAACTTCGTCGCCATCACCGCGCTGATATAGAACAGCAGCAGCAGCATCACGATCACCGTCCCGATGCTGGGGATGGCGCGGAACAGGCCGACGATCACGCGGCGCATACTAGGCACAACCGAAATCAGGCGCAGCGCGCGCAGGATGCGTAGGGCGCGCAGGACGGAGAACTGCTGGCTGGCCGGGACCAACGCCACGCTAACAATCGCCAGATCGAAAATGTTCCAGCCGTTTTTGAAGAAGGATAGGCGATAGGCGAAGAATTTGATCGCCAATTCGATCACGAAAATCGTCAGCGCCACGGTGTCCAGCCATTCGATGATCGGCCCGATTTGCGCCATCACCGTGGGTGACGTCTCCAGCCCCAGCCCAATCGCATTGATAACGATTACGGCGATGATGAAATTCTCAAAGCCCTTGGCCTGAACGAGGTTGGTGGCGCGCTCGCGCAGCGTCATTGCAGGTACTCCGAAGGCGGTGAAGGCATTGAAAACGTGATCGTGATCGCCCCTGTATCACCGCATTTCGAACCTCACCAGCGAGGCTAGCAAGCCCTGCCCAAAAAAATGGGCTCAGAAAAGATTGGGCCAAAAAATAAACTTGCATCAAATCTAGAATGTGGCACAAATATGGCGAAACATAGGCAAGAATAAGGCAATTACCCGAAGCAAGACCCATTTTCAGGAGAGAGAGAATGCGATTCGGCAAATTTCTTGGGCGATTCGAC
>JBCBDF010000170.1:0-5585 GCA_038529875.1 Pseudomonadota bacterium
CAGATTTTCTGAGCGGGGCCGCTCATTCTCATTGTCGGCCCGCATTTCGCAGCAGAGATCACGCACACAGCGCTGCGCGTTTCATGTTGAACAAGCGTCACCCTGACCTGCCCACATTGCGCGCGCTAGGTGATTTGCTGCCAGATCAGACTTCAGGCCCGGCAAACTTTTTTGCGCCGACCGCATTGATCTCTGGGTTGGGATTGTCGTTCCACCACGCAACATCGGTCCATGGCCGCGCGTCGATTTCGTGTGTCCAGCAATTCTTGGGCTGCTGCGCGAGGTGCCAATAGGTTTCGGCCAGCGCGCTGGGATCGATCACGCCTTCCTCGCCCTTGGCCGCCTTGAAAGCATCGAATTTGTCACCCAGCAGCTTACCGAGCGTGTCCGGCGCATCGACGGCGCCATCAACCACGATATGCGCGACGTGGATGCCCTGAGGTCCGAATTCTGCGTTCAGTGTTTGGCATAGCATCCGGCGTCCGCCCATCGCGGCGGCATGGCTGTGTTGCCCCGCATTGCCGCGCACCGCAGAGGTCGCGGATGTGACGAGCAGGTTTCCCTTGCCGCGCTCGACCATTGCAGGGAACATCGCATGGGCGAGGCGGAACACGCCGTAACAGCCCAGCCGCCAGCCCAGCTCGAATGTGCGATGCGGCGTATCGTGCAGCTTGCGGTTCCCGATCTGCGCGCCGAGATTGTATAGTGCGGTGTCAATCGGGCCGATGTCTTTCTCAACCCGCTCGACCAATTCCTCAATCGCGCCATCTTCGGCGGCATTGAGCAGCGTGCCGGTCGCCGTTCCGCCGTCGCTCTCGATCCGGTCGATCAACCGCCCAAGGCTATCCTCATCCGATCGCCGCGCGAGCACCGCGTGATAGTCACCAGCCGCAAAGCGCATCGCGGTGTGGCCGCCAATTCCCGCGCCTGCTCCGATGACCAGGAATACCGGTTTGCGTGTCGCCATTGTCTCTCTCCCTCGCTCGCTCTCAGCCCTAACAGTGCGGCCCGGACAAGGGAACGGGCGTCACTGCTGCAGGATGAACCCGCGAGACAGGTTGCGCAGAGCATCACTTTCGATCTTGGCCGCGGAATTGGCGTTGTTCGCCGCTTCGATCTTGGATTGCACAGCGGCGCGCGATTGCTCGAACTGTTGTGTCGGTGCAGCCACCGGTTGCTCGTCGAGCGCCGCAAATCGCTCGTTCACCTGTTCGCGATAGCTGGCGAATGCTTCTTGGGAATCGGTCAGAGCGGTGTTGATCGCGGTGATCGCTTCGCTGTTCTTCTTGGCCGCTTCGAGCATGGCATCGGCAGCATCCGATGATTGCTCTGCAACTTCGCGAGCCAGCTTGACACTGCCCCCACCTGGAAGGCTGGCGCTGACTTCATCAGCTGCGAGCATGAATGCACCAATCAGCGCAAGCACGATCGGAAAAATCACCTTCCCGGTGTCTTTCAAGTAACAACCGACAGCGGAAAGTAATAATACAACGCCCGAAACTAACAGGACTAATTCTAAGGGTGACATGATCCTTCTCCCTAGCGATGTGGCATGAAATACCACAACATTGGGGAGAAGGATTGCAGGAACCCGCCAACTTTCGTTTTGTCGATCGCCGCGATTCCTTATTTGCGGCGCGACCGAAAATTCAGGGGCGGGACGCTACTCCGGGTCAATCACACGTGCTCCAATGCCTGCTCGAAGTCGGCGATCAGGTCGTCGGCGTCCTCGATCCCGATGCTGATGCGCACCAGATTATCGGTGATGCCAAGCGCGGCCTTGCGCTCTGGCGGAACCGACAGGTGCGTCATCGCCGCAGGGTGGCTGGCGAGCGTCTCCGTGCCTCCGAGGCTGACTGCGAGCTTTGCAATCGTCAGGTTGTCGAGGAAGCGGAAGCTCTCCTCCTCGCCGCCCTTGATGAAGACGGAGAAGGTCGAACCTGCGCCCTTACAGTGCCGGTCATAGATGTCCTGTTGGCGCGGATCGTCGATAAAGCCGAGATAGCCAAGCCCCTCGACCTTCGGATGGTTCTTCAAGAATTCGCACACCTTCGCAGCGTTCTCGCCCGCGCGTTGCATCCGCAGCTCGACCGTTTCGAGGCTGCGCAGTAGCATCCACGCAGTGTTCGGATCGACAATGCCCCCCATCGTGTTGCGCAGCGCACGTACCGGGTCCATCCACTTCTTCGCGCCAGCAATGCTTCCTGCGACGAGGTCAGAGTGCCCGCCAACATACTTGGTCAGCGAGTACACCACGATGTCCGCGCCGTGATCGAGCGGGCGCTGCCACAGCGGGCCGAGGAACGTGTTGTCGATAGCAATGGGGCAGTCCCACTTGAGGTTGGCATTGCGCGCTTCCTTGACCGCTTCGATATCGACCAGAGCGTTGGTGGGGTTGGCCGGACTTTCGAGGTAGATCATCGCCACCTTGCCGCCGTTCTCGCCAGCTTGTTTCTTTGCGCGCCTGAGCACATCGTCCAGTTCTTCGCGGGTCGCACCCGCCGGGAAGTCGATGTAAGTCACGCCGAATTTCGAGAGCACTTTCGACACGAAACCTTCGGACGCTGCATAGAGCGGGCCGGAATGGACGATCACGTCGCCTTGGCTGACGCTGGCCAGCATCAGGATACAGATCGCGGTCATGCCACTGGAGAAGGTCAGCGCGTCCTCTGCCCCGTCCCAGATGGCGAGGCGGTCTTCGAGGATTTCCTGGTTCGGACCATTGAAGCGCGAATAGACGAGGCCCTCTGCTCCGCCAGGGCGCTTACCAGTAATGCCTTCAAAGTGCCGCTTGCCAGCCGCCGCGTTCTCAAATGCAAAGGTTGAGGTGAGGAAGATCGGAGCCTTAAGTGATCCTTCGGACAGCGCCGGGTCAAAACCATATCCCATCATCTGCGTCGCAGGCTTCATCTCGCGCCCGCCAATGCTGGTCTTCGGCTGTTTCGGCTTGCGGCGCGGGGTTGGGGTATCAGTTGCGTCGATTGCATCCGTCATGATTGCGGGCGTCCTTCCTCTTGCACGCTCCCAGGAAGGCAGGAGCTGATTTGAGGAGCCCAAGCAGCGCCCGTTCCTAACCTCCGCAGGAACGCCTCTCCGCTCGGCCCATGCAATACGCCCGGATTATCGTGCGATAGTATCGCTTGCAACCGGTTTCGCGACCGCACTCACAGGTCAGCAAAGTGTTTGGTCGCAATGCCCCGGTGGTGGTATTCAAGCAGCCATTGGTGCCACCAGCGGAGGATGACTTGGACGACCCGTTCCAGATGCAGCGAGAGCTCCGCTATGGCGCGCCGGTTTGTGACCAAATCCTGACCGGTCGGCATTTCACGATCGGCTATTCCTGGTATTTCCGCCAAGCCAAATGGACGCTCGAGATCATCAATCGCGACCGTGAGCTGGTGAACAACATGGACGATGTCGATCGGCTTAATAATTTCCGCGCCGATACGCGCATTCCCAAGCGATTCCGGGCAGGTTTGAAAGCGTTCCGGGGCAGTGGGTTTGATCGCGGGCACCTGGTGGCTAGCGCCAATCAGGACTTGCAGGACATTCAGAATTCCGAGACGTTCCTGCTGTCCAACATGTCGCCGCAAAACCCTTCATTTAATCGCGGCATCTGGAACCGGCTCGAGAACGAAATTCGAGAGCTGGATTCACGCGAGAGCACGCTGGAGACCTATGTTCTGACCTGCCCGGCGTTCTATTTTGGCCGGGAGGTCGAACTGATCGGTACGGAGCAAGAGGATTATGGCATCAGCGTTCCGGTGCCGCATGCCTTCATCAAGAGCGTGCTGGTTGAGAACCGGCGAGGGCGCTTCCGCCTCTGGACCTTCGAAATCCCCAATGTCGGGCAGACCGGTGAGCTTGAGAGCTTTCTGGTCAAAACTTATGATGTGGAACAGATCGTTGGCGGTCGTTTCTGGGACCGGATTTCGCGCGAGGATCTGGACCGCGACAAGAGCCGCACCCGTCCGATGTGGTGAGGGAAGGAGGGAGGTCTCTGGCTACCTCTGCCAGAACGTCACGCCGTGACCGCAAGGGCGCCCGCCCTCCCGCCCCCAGCGATTCGAGCTATGAACGCGTGAGCGATGATATTGCGCACCCGGATGGACGTCGCGGTCTAACCAATAATACCCGCGATCAGCCACACCATCCCGACGATCAGGAAAATACCGACAATATCGAGCACGAGCCCCGCGCCGACCATTCGCTCGATTCTAATCCGTTCGGTCGACCAGGCGATGGCATTTGGCCCGGTCCCGGCAGGGAGCATGAAGCCCCAACTGGCCGCGAGCGCTGCGGGCATGGCGAGCAGCAGTGGGTCCGCGCCCAGCGCCACCACCAATGCGGCGACCACCGGAATGATACCGGTTGCGGTGGCGACATTGCTGGCAAATTCGGTGATCACGATGATCATCGCCACCACTGCGAGTGCGACGACGAATAGAGGTAGGGTTTCCAGCGGCAGAAGCGCCTCGGCCAGCCAGTTTGCAAGGCCAGATGCCTGCATTCCTGCGGCAAGCGCCAATCCTCCGCCGAACATCATGATTACGCCCCATGGTGCACGGTCCGCCTCTCTCCAGATGAGCAAGGGTCTGCCGGTTCCATCGGGCAGCAGGAACAGCGCGAAGCTGGCGATGATTGCGATCGTGCCATTGGTCCACGATCCATCGGGCAGCAAGGGCTTGACCCACGGCACGGTCATCCAGGCGAGGAATGTCAGCGCCACGACCGGGACCAGCCGTTTTTCTGCGCTGCTCCATGCGGCATGTGTGTCGATCGCCGCGCGCGCCGCGCCCACGTCAAACGGGTGCTCTGTCACCCGCTGAAACTTGGCAATGATAAGGGCGGCCAAGGGCACGCCGACGATCACAATAGGCAGGCCGTAGAGCGTCCATTGTATGAATGTAATTTCGACCCCGATCATCGTGTCGAGCAGGCCAACCGCGATCGCATTTGTTGGGGAGCCGACCAGCGTGCCCAGTCCGCCAATACTGGCGGCAAAGGCGATGCCCATCGGCAGCGCGCCAGAGAGGCCTTCTTGTTCAGGGGCTGCACCAGCCCACTCCCCCTCCCTTCCACCCGGATAGGCTCCGTCATCATTCCGGGTGGAAGGGAGGGGGAGTGGGCGGCCAGGTTGCGCGGCAGCGCCGCCAGAAAGCACCGCCAGCGCCATCGGCATCATGATCAGGCTGGTCGAGGTGTTTGAGATCAGCATCGAAAGCAGCGCCGCGCTGATCATGAAGGCGAGCAGCAATTGCGTCTGACCGCCTCCGCTGCCGACGACGCGCAGGATTGCGAGGCTTAGCCGCTTGTGCAGGCCGGTACGCTCGATCGCCAACGCCACGAATGCCCCGCCCAGCAACAGGAACAGGATCGGCGAATAATATGTGCTGGCGGTCTCTCGCGCGTTCGAGACCCCGCTAAAGGGAAAGACCACGAAGGGCAGCAGCGCGGTGACAGTCAGCGGCACCGCCTCTGTCATCCACCAGCTCGCCATCCATACCACCAGCCCGGCAACCAGCCACGCCTCGGTCGGCATGCCTGCAGGCGGCGCGGTAAACACTGTGATTGCAAAGAAGAGG
>JBCBDF010000171.1:0-5562 GCA_038529875.1 Pseudomonadota bacterium
TCGCCTATGTTGCAGGGGCCGTTCTGAGCGCTGGCGCAAGCCTCTGGATTGCGCGCAATGGTGACAAATCGCGCCCGGATCGCACGGCGGCTCTTGCGGCGATTGTGCTCACCGGCCTGTGGTGCGTGCTCGCCGCAGCAATGGGGCCAGACGAACCCAGCGTCCGCTTGATCGAAACAGCGCGGAACCTCGCATGGATTGCGGTCGTCTTCCGCCTGTTTGCCAATGATGGCCGCGATGAGAGCCTGAGACCGACGCGTCCCGTCATCATCATACTTGCCATTGTGCAAATGCTTCAGCCTGTCCTGCTGGTAATCGAAACCCGTTTTGCAATCACAACGCAGCTCGAGGCGTTGACCTTTGAAGTGAGCGCCGTGTTCGGGATGTTGGTGGCAATTGGCGCGCTGGTGCTGTTGCACAACCTCTATGTCGGGGCCGCGGCGGAATCGCGCCGAATCCTGCGCTGGAGCGGGGCTGCGCTGGCAGGCATCTGGGGCTACGATCTCAACCTGTACGCCATCGCCTATTTTAGCGGTCAAGAACCCGGCTTGTTGGTCGCTCTGCGCGGGCTAGTCACCGGGGCTTTCGTGGGCGTGATGGCGCTGGGCGCAAATGCACGAGGCGCTAACCTGGAATTCCGCCCGTCGCGCGCTGTGACGTTCCAGACGCTCTCTCTACTCGTGATCGGCAGCTATCTGTTGTTGATGGGGCTGGTAACCAAATCGCTGACCTTTCTGGGCGGTGATTTCGGCCGCGCGGCACAGGTTGTCTTCCTCGCTATCTCAATCCTCGCGGCAATCATTTGGCTGCCGTCGCAGCGCGTGCGCGGCTGGCTGCGCGTAACCGCGACCAAGCACCTGTTCCAGCATCGCTATGACTACCGGGAAGAGTGGCTGCGCTTTACCCGGACGGTGGGCAGCGCCTCTGCTGGATCAGCCAATGGGCCAAGCTTCCATGAGCGCGCGGTAAAGGCCGTGGCCGACATTACGGACAGCCCAGCCGGATTGCTGCTTGTACCCAACGAAGAAGCGCAATTGGAGCTGATCGCGCGTTGGAACTGGCCGACCATCGCCGTGCCGGCCATCGCCGCAGAATATGAGCTGTCTAGCCTGCTTGAGCGCCACAGCCATATTCTTGACCTCGACGAAGTGCGTGCAGGGCATGATCATGTTGGCGAGTTGGCGCTGGTGCCCGAATGGCTGACCGAAGCCGACGACGTCTGGGCGCTTGTCCCGCTGATCCACTTTGACCGATTGGTTGGCACGATCGTGCTGGCGCGCCCCCGGATCGAGCGACGACTGGATTGGGAAGACTTCGACCTGCTGCGCGTCGTAGGGCAGCAATTGGCGAGCTATCTCGCCGAGCAGTCAGGCCAGCAGGCCCTGATGGAGGCGAGCCGGTTTGACGAGTTCAACCGCCGCATCGCCTTCGTCATGCACGATATCAAGAACCTCGCGAGCCAATTGTCGCTGCTCGCCCGCAATGCCGAGAAGCACGCGGAGAACCCGGAATTTCGGGCCGACATGCTGGTGACTTTGCGCAGTTCCTCCGACAAATTGACGAACCTTCTTGCCCGGCTGGGGCGTTATGGCTCGGGGCAGGGGCAGGAACGCCGCGAGATCGATTTGGCTAGCCTGGCGAAGCATCTAGCAAAGCGTTTCGAGGTTTCGCATCCGGTGCAGATGACGCGGATCGATTCCGCTATCGTGCTCGCCGACCATGAAGGGTTGGAGCAGGCGCTGATCCATCTGGTTCAGAACGCAGTGGATGCGAGTGAGCCCGATAAGCCGATCTACATCGACGTTTCCAGCGATGGCCTGAATGGGCGGTTGGACGTGGTCGATTCCGGCGCAGGCATGTCGCCAGGTTTTGTCCGCAATGGCCTGTTCAAACCGTTTGTCTCGTCGAAAGATGGCGGATTTGGTATCGGGGCGTTCGAAGCGCGCGAGATTATCAAGGCCATGGGCGGGCGAGTGAATGTCGAATCCCGCGAAGGGCTGGGCACTCGGTTCAGCATCATCTTGCCGCTGCGCGAAGCGGCGCAGATGCTTGCCAATGAGGCACAACAACACAAATCAGGTGAAGTCGTATAATGGCCGACAAGAAACCAACTTTGCTCGTGATCGAGGACGATGAGGGTCTGCAGGCGCAGCTCAAATGGGCCTATGACGATTTCGAGGTCGTTATCGCTGGCAACCGGGAGGCTGCGATTACAGCCTTGCGGAGCGAAATGCCGGCGGTTGTAACGCTCGACCTGGGCCTTCCGCCTGACCCCGATGGCACGACGGAAGGGTTTGCCGTGCTCGATTCGATCATGGAACTGAAGCCCGACACGAAGGTGATTGTCGCTAGCGGGCATGGCGCGCGTGAAAGCGCGTTGCAGGCGATTGAGCGCGGGGCATACGATTTCTATCAGAAGCCGGTCGATATCGAGGCGCTGGGCCTGATCGTCCGTCGCGCCTTCAACCTGCACGAGATCGAGAAGGAAAATCGCCGCCTGGTGGCGAGCGCTGGCGAAGATAAGACGGTGCTTGGCCGCCTGATCACCGGCGCGCCGGAAATGGTCAAAGTGGCGCGCACGATTGAGCGCGTGGCCGGTACTAGCGTATCTGTCATGCTGCTGGGCGCAAGCGGGACAGGTAAGGAATTGCTGGCGCAAGGGCTCCACGATGCGAGCGACCGGGCAAGCGGGCCTTTTGTCGCGATCAATTGCGCGGCGATCCCGGAAAACCTGCTCGAAAGCGAGCTGTTCGGGCACGAGAAGGGCGCGTTCACCGGCGCGGTCAAAACCACCGAGGGCAAGATCGAAAGCGCCGATGGCGGCACGCTGTTCCTCGACGAGGTTGGCGACATCCCGCTGCCCTTGCAGGTCAAGCTGCTGCGTTTCCTACAGGAACGGACGATTGAGCGCATCGGTGGGCGCAAGCAGATCGCGGTCAACACCCGGATCGTTTGCGCGACGCACCAGAACCTGGAAAGCATGATTGGCGAGGGTACGTTCCGCGAGGATCTGTTCTATCGCTTGGCAGAGATCGTTGTGCGCATTCCCAACCTTGCGGAGCGACATGGCGATGCGATCCTGCTTGCCAAGGCGTTCCTGAAACGCTTTGCGACCGAAATGAACCCGGCAGTGACGGGCTTCGGTCCCGACGCGCTGACCGCCATCGACGCACATGACTGGCCCGGCAATGTCCGCGAGCTGGAAAACCGTGTGAAGCGCGCGGTCATCATGGCCGACGGCAAGCTGGTGCATGCCGAGGATCTCGATTTCGACGGCAGCGAGGAGGAAGAGGCTGAAGTCCTGAACCTCAAGGCCGCGCGCGAGGAAGCCGACCGCCGTGTGATCCGCCATGCGCTGGCGCGCAGCGAGGGCAATATTTCGAGCACGGCCAAGCTGCTGGGGATCAGCCGCCCGACACTTTATGACCTGCTCAAGCAATATGATCTGCACGCTTAGAACGAGGCCTAGCTCGACAAAGCGATAGAGCGCGGGCAGTGGGCGGCTCATGAAATCACGACTTTCCCTGCTGGCTGATCCGATGATTATCGTCCTGCTGGTGGCAACGGTGCTCGCGCTGATTGTGCCAGCTGCGGGTGAAGCGCGCGGAACAGCGCAACTGGTCTCCAATATCGGCATCTTCGTGCTGTTTCTGGTGAACGGCATGCGCATCCCGCGCGGAGAGATCGCGCGCGGGCTGGCCAATTGGCGTTTCTTCGGTCCTCTGTTCCTATGGGTGTTCGGCGCGATGGCGCTTGCTGGTCTTGGCCTGTCGTTTGTCGCACAGCTTGCGCTGCCGCCGCTGGTTGCACTCGGATTCCTGTATCTCGGAACGCTCCCATCCACGATCCAGTCGGCAACGTCCTACACCAGCTTGGCGGGCGGAAACGTCGCGCTTTCGGTCGTGGGCGCGGCGCTGATCAACATTGCCGGTGTGTTCCTGACCGCGCCTTTGTTCGCAGCGCTTGGTGGTGGGAGTGCGGCCGATATCGGCTCGGAGACCATCATCCGCATTGGCCTGATCCTGATCCTGCCCTTCATGATTGGTCAGGCGCTGCAAGGCTGGACGATCGACTGGCTGAGAGAACGCAAAGGCCAGATCGCATGGCTCGATCGGTTTGTGATCGGCACAGCCGTCTATGTCGCGTTTTCCGGCGCGGTCGAGCAGGGACTGGCGACGATGTTCGATGCGGCGGCGTGGGGCGTCTTGCTGGGCCTCATCATCGCCTTCCTGGTTTTCGGCACGGGCGGGGCATGGCTGGCTGGTGGCATTTTCGGCTATGCGCGCAGTGACAGGATCGCGTTCCTGTTTGCCGGGGCGCAGAAGAGCGTGGCCATCGGCGCACCACTCGCCGCGATCCTGTTTCCGCCTGAGGCTGCGGGGTTCGTCATCGCGCCGCTGCTGCTCTATCACCTGCTGCAATTGGTATGGGCGGCGCCGCTGGCTAGTCGGCTGGCTGCGCATTCCCCGGGTTAGCAGCGCGTTCGGCGCGGTTGTGCCGGATCGACCACCACAGTGATAGGCCGATCAGTACCGCTCCGATCAGTCCGGTGATGGTTTCGGGAATGTGATAGCGCGCGGATACCAACATGATCACACCCAGGACGATGATCGCCCAGAACGCGCCGTGTTCCAGATAGCGATATTGCGCCAGCGTGCCGGTGCGCACGAGGTGGATCGTCATCGAACGCACGAACATCGCGCCGACAGACAGACCCAGCGCGATAATGACCATATTGTTCGAAAGCGCAAACGCACCAATCACTCCATCGAAACTGAAGCTTGCGTCGAGCACTTCGAGATAGAGGAACCCGCCAAGGCCGGACCGTACGATTTCGCCAGCGGCTTTCTTGCGCGCCTCGCGCTGTTCGATGATCGCGCCCAGCGCATGTACGCCGATAAAGGTGACAAGGCCCAGCACGCCTGCGGTGAGGAAGGTCAAGGCGTCCTCCGGCGAAAGCAGCGTTGAGACGCCGTAAAGCAGCGCCAGAACCATGCCGATTTCGACCGCTGGCACGCTGGAGAACTTGTTGATCGTCTGCTCCAGCGTGTGGATCCAGTGGACCTCTTTTTCCTCGTCGAAGAAGAAGGTCAGCCCGACCATCGCCAGGAACGCTCCGCCAAATCCGGCGATGCCGATATGTGCGCCGGATACGATCCGCTGATATTCCTGCGGGTTGTTGAGCGACAGCTCGATTGCTTCCCACGGGCCGACGCTGGCGGCGATGGAGACAATCGCGATGGGAAACACGATCCGCATGCCGAACACCGCGATCAGGATGCCGATGGTGAGGAAGCGCTGCTGCCACACCGGGTCCATCTCGCGCAAAACGGTTGCGTTCACGACCGCATTGTCGAAGCTGAGCGATACTTCGAGGATCGACAGGACGATCACGATCCACAGGATGCCAAGCGTCGCGGTGACACTGCCTGTGCTTGCCCAGCCATACCAAACCGCAAGGCCGAAACAGAGCGCGGTAAAGCCGAGCGAAAATTTGTAGTATTGCAGCAGTGTTTGCATGGGTAAGCGCCTTTTCTATCCAATCTCGTCACCCTTAACTTG
>JBCBDF010000172.1:0-5525 GCA_038529875.1 Pseudomonadota bacterium
CCCACGCGCCTTGACCTCACCCGCCAAGTGAATTGCGCCGCCTTGCAGCAGCAGCTTTTCGGTCAGCGTGGTTTTACCAGCATCAGGGTGCGAGATGATCGCGAATGTGCGTCTGTTCGATGTCATAAAATGCCGTTCGTGCTGAGCCTGTCGAAGTATGGACGGCCCGTTCGGTTGCCCCTTCGACAAGCTCAGGGCGAACGGACCTTCTAATCGTTCACCCGCGCAGCTCTGCCCCCTGCTTGGCCGCAGCGGCGACAATCCTGTCCGAAATCTCGGCCAGTTCCTTATCCTTGAAGCTCTTTTCCTGCGGTTGCAAAACCACCTCGATCGCGAGCGATTTCTGCCCCTCCGGAACATTGCCGCCAGTGAACAGGTCGAACACTCGCGCGCCGACAATGTTGACCTTATCAGCAGATCGGACTGCGCGAAGGAGATCGCCTGCGGTCGTGTCATTAGGCACCAGAAAGGCGAAGTCACGGGTCACCGCCTGCAGCGCCGGCGGCGTGTAGGATTGACGGGCAAATCCAACATTTCCGCCCTTCGCAGCCTTCTTCGCAGGGATCGCATCGAGGAATATCTCGACCGCTGCGACCGGGCCATCCAGATCGAACGCCTTGAGCGTTGCCGGGTGCACCATGCCGAAGCGTGCGAGCACATTTTTCGGCCCCAATCGCAGAGTTGCCGACTGGCCGGGATGAAACTCACCCCCGGCCTCGCCCCCTTCGCCGCCGCTCAGGACAGGCATCACCATCAGATTGCCAACCGGAGCGCCCGCAGAGGCGAGCAAGTGCAGCGCCGCTGCCTTCGCATCGAAGGCGTTGAAATGCACCGCTTTGCCCGTGGCCCAGCCGCGCTGAACCTTCTCGCCAGCCATCACAATGCCGAGCGTCGCGCGTTCATCGCTTTTGGCATTGCTAGCGCCATCTTTCCCTCGGAAATAGCGCCGCCCGATTTCGAACAGGCGGGTCGAAGATGCGCCGCGATCATCGCTGCGCGCGGCTGCCATCAACAGGCCAGGCAGCAAGGAAGGCCGCATCGCCTTCATGTCCTCGCTGATAGGATTGTCGAGCATCCAGAGTGGCTCACCCCGGGGCGCGAAATGCTCGGCTGCATTGGTTGGCAGGAACGACCAGGTGATCGCCTCATCCAGCCCGCTTGCCGCCGCCGCGCGGCGAAGCTTGCGCTCAAGCACCTGCTGTGGCGTTGCCGTCGGTCGGGCTACCCCATCGACCCGCGGCAGCGCCACGCTCTCCACCGCATCCAGCCCGTAAATGCGCACAACCTCTTCGACGAGATCGGCAGCGCCTTCGATATCGTGGCGACGCAGCGGGCAGCTTACGTTCCACTCTTCATCGACTGCAAAATCCAGACTTTCCAGAATACGCTTCTGCTCATCGGCGGGCACATCAACCCCGCCCAGCCGCGCGGTAAGGCCGGTGTCAAACGCCACCACCTTCGCCTCGCTCGGCGGCGTTCCAGCGCGGACGATTTCGCTCGCCTCGCCGCCAGCCAGCTCGACAATCAAGCCGGTCAGCAGGTTCAGCCCGTCTTCCAGGAACGCCGGATCAACCCCGCGTTCAAATCGCGTGCGGGCATCGGAGGCAAGGCCGAGTTTGCGCCCGGTCACGCCAATGCGAGCGGGATCGAAATAGGCGATTTCGAGCAACAGGTCGGTGGTGTCGTCGGACACTCCCGAATGCTCGCCACCCATGATCCCGGCAATGTCGTGCACTTGGCTGTCGTCGGCGATCACAACCATGCTCTCATCGAGCGTATAGGTCTTCTCGTTGAGCGCCGTCATTTGCTCGCCATCCTTGGCCCGGCGCGCGATCACTGCGCCAGAGAGCTTCGCCATATCATAGGCGTGCGCCGGGCGGCCAAAGGCCAGCATCAGGTAATTGGTGAGGTCAACCACCAGCGAGATCGACTTTTGACCGGCGCTCTTCAGCCGCTGTTGCAGCCAATCGGGCGATGGGCCGTTGGCTACACCCTTGATCACCCGGCCATAAAATGCAGGGCATCCTTCGGGGTCGTCGGTGCGAATTTCAACCGGGCATTCGCCGCTTGCGTCGAACTTCGGGAAAGCAATCGGCTTCAGCGTGCCGAGGCCCGCCGCTGCGAGATCGCGGGCAATGCCATAGACGCCCATGCAATCGGGGCGGTTGGGCGTAATTGCCACGTCGATAATCGGTGAGGAGCCCTGATAATCGGCAAAACTGTGGCCGACGCTGGCATCGTCTGGCAATTCGATAATGCCGTCATGCTCGTCGCCCAGTTCCAGCTCTCGCACGGAGCACATCATGCCGTTCGATTCGACGCCGCGAATGGCGCTCTTGCGCAGCTGCATACCATTGGATGGAACCACCGCGCCGGGCAGGCCCAGCACACCCTTCATGCCCGCGCGCGCATTTGGCGCACCGCACACCACCTGCAACGGCTCGCCTTCACCGGTGTCCACACTCAACACTTGCAGCTTGTCGGCATCCGGATGCTTTTCAGCTGTCAGCACCTTGGCAACTTTGAAACCTGCGAGCTTGTCCGCCGGGTCTTCGACGCCTTCAACCTCTAAGCCAATGGCGTTCAGCGCATCGGTGATTTCGCTCAAAGTCGCGTCGGTTTCGAGGTGGTCTTTGAGCCATGTGGTCGAGAACTTCATGGCGTCACCTCCGTTCGTGTCGAGCCCGGTCGAGACACATGTGCGCAACGCCTCTCGACTGCGCTCGAGGCGAACGGGAATGGAGCGTATGAGGTCATGCTTTTGCTCCCACGCCAGCAGAAAGCGTCGGCTGGTCGAATGGCGAGAAGCCATAATGCGCCAACCAGCGCGGATCGCCATCGAAGAAGGCGCGCAAATCATCCATCCCGTATTTCAGCATGGCGAGCCGATCGACGCCGAGGCCCCAAGCAAAACCTTGCCACTTGTCAGGGTCGAACCCGCCCATTTCGAGGACGCGGCGGTTGACCATGCCGCTGCCGAGCAGCTCCATCCAGTCATGCCCATCATCGTCGCCCGATCCGCCGACCACGCGTCTGCCATTTTCATTGGCATAGCCGACATCGACTTCGACCGAAGGCTCGGTGAAGGGGAAGTAGGATGGCCGCAGCCGCAGCACGATATCGTCGCGTTCGAAGAAGGCTTTAAGGAAAGTCTCGAGAGTCCATTTGAGGTGGCCGAGGTGGATGTCTTCGTCGATCACCAGGCCTTCGACCTGGTGGAACATCGGCGTGTGGGTTGCATCGCTATCGCTGCGATAGACGCGGCCCGGCGCAATCAGCCGGATCGGCGCGCCGCCGGGGCTTTTCTCAGCAACCGCCTTCATTGTGCGGACTTGCACCGGCGAGGTATGGGTCCTGAGCAGCATTTGCCCACCATCTGGTGCGGCGTCGGGGAAATAGAACGTATCGTGCATCGCGCGCGCAGGGTGCGATTCATCCATGTTAAGCGCGGTGAAATTGTGCCAATCGTCTTCAATCTCTGGCCCGGTTGCGACGGCAAAGCCGAGGTCGGCGAAGATCTCCGCCAGCTCGTCCATCACCTGGCTAACCGGGTGGACCGATCCGCTCGGCAGGTCCGGCGCAGGCAGCGTGAGGTCGATGGTTTCGCTAGCCAGCTGGGCTTCCAGCTCGGCGGCCTCCAATGCATCTTTCTTTGCGGCAATCGCATCGGCGATCTCGGCGCGCACAGCCTGGATGGCGGGCGCGGCCTCGCTGCGCTCTTCGGGGCTCATCCCGCCGAGCGTCTTCAGCGCCAGGCTGACCCAGCCCTTTTTGCCGAGCGCGGCCAGGCGCTGCTCTTCGAGCGCATCGAGCGTATCAGCCCCATTGATCGAGGCCAAAGCGGCCTCTTTTTGTGATGTCAGTTCGGTCATGGTTTAGCCCAAAGGATTGAGCGCGTCCGCTAGCGGGAATTGGCGGCAATGGCAAAGCGGGATTTGCAGGGTAAGTCCAAAATTCAAGCTTGGCGAAAATGCCTTATCGCACCGGCTTGTCCAGCGTTTGCGCGGCGCTGCCCCAGATGCGAGCGCGTGCCTCCATAAACGAGGCCAGGATCGGATGATCGAGCGCCGCATATTCGCTGGGGTTCATGGTCATGAATTCTTTAAATTCGCGGGTGAATTGCGCCTGATCGTGATAGTGATCGTCCATCGCGTCGGTCCACAATCTGCGACCGTGCAGCATCCACGCAGACAGCGTGCGCATGAAACGCTGGCGACGCATCAGCAGTTTTGGCGTGAAGCCGAAATAGCGGCGGCAGACCCGCTCCAGCGTTCGAACGCTCATTCCGCTGGCCTGCGCCAGGTCATCGACACTGGCAAGCGAAGGCTCCACCAACGCCTCATGAATGCGCTTCACCTTGGGCTCGTCGCGATTGGGCCGCATCAAATGGTGCATGCATTCCTCGATCGCGGCAAGCTGTTGATCGTCGCTGGCACTATCGTCGCACAGCGCCTCGGCAAGCCGGGAAAACTTGGCAAAAGCAGGATGAGTGTCACCGTCGCACACCACATTCGCCAGATCGCGCGCATCAACATCAATAAACCGCGCCCAGCCCAATGGCAGGAAGCCAACCCCCCACATCCGGGACGATCCCAGTTCGAAGCGGCACGGGCGCGAGCTCGGCCCGGTGGCCGAAAAACGCACGCGGGACACGCGCGAGTCATCGATATCGGCGATCGGACAGCTGCCAGCAAAGAAGCGGATATTGGCCCATTCGGGCTGCAGGAAGTCGGTCAGCGTGGCGTCGTCTTCGACTTCAAGGTTCATGTGGTAAAAGGTGGTGAAGCATCCATCAAACGCTTGGGAAGGGGAAAAGAAGCGGCTGCGCACCTTGTAGCCCGCACCGGCGTCGGTCCCAGAGTTGGGACGCGCATTCGACCCTGTTTCTACCGTTCCCACCATAAGCGAGGTCTGACGGATGTGGCGCATTTTTACAAGCGAAATGGCGCAAAACTACAACGGAAATGGCGTATTCTTACAAGCGAAGGGCGCCAGCTGAACCAGCCGGCGCCCTGTGATTTGTGCTGTTTTACAACGCCTTACGGGTGTCCGCAGGCCCTGCAATGGGCTCAGGCCGGCAGAGCCGCTTTCGCCTGGTCGATGATCGACTTGAAAGCAGCGCTTTCATTCATCGCGAGATCAGCCATCACTTTACGGTCCAGCTCGATACCGGCGAGCTTCACGCCATGCATGAACTGCGAGTAGGTCAGGCCTTCTGCGCGGACAGCCGCATTGATGCGCTGGATCCAGATCGCGCGAAAGCTGCGCTTCTTAACCTTACGGTCGCGATAGGCGTACTGGCCGGCTTTTTCGACCGCCTGACGTGCGACACGGATGGTGTTTTTGCGACGACCGCGATAGCCCTTGGCTTGTTCGAGTAGGCGCTTGTGCTTTTGGCGTGTGGTGACGCCGCGTTTAATGCGAGGCATATCTTTGTTCCTTCGTTTTACTCAGGGAACCGGGCCTCCCACGCCCTCCACCCTTCCACCCGGAGCCTACCGGACACTAATCCGGGTGGAAGGGTG